>NZ_JBGCCT010000013.1 GCF_041260665.1 Catenulispora sp. GP43
GCATCAACATGGGGGTCACCTCCAGGTGAGTGGTCGACCGGGCGGTCGACTCGCTGACGACTTCAGGTATAGCATGTCATCAGAACGACGACAAGAATTGGCGTCGCCGAGGAGATGACGCGATGAGAGAATTACCGAACAGCCAGGCCACGCCCGATGACGCCGGGTTCGACACCGGTGCCGCCCTGGGACAGATCACCGCCGCGATGCACGCGACGCACGCGGTGCACGCCCCCGCCGGCCTTCCGGGTGCCCCGGCGCCGACGGCCCTGAGCGCGAATCAGGTGCTGGCCGCGCTGACGCTGCTGCGCGAGCTGCGCACGGAGATAGCCGGCTGGGAGCCGCAGCTGATCGAGGCCGCCCGGGCGTTGAACACCAGCTGGGCCGATCTGGCCCCGGCCTTGGGCGTCGCCAGCCGCCAGGCCGCCGAACGACGCTACCTGCGGCTGCGCCCCACGGCTGACGGGGCGGAAGGCACCGGAGACCAGCGGGTCGCCGCCGAGCGGGACAAGCGGGCCGGCGACAAGGCCGTCGCCGGGTGGGCCCGGGACAACGCCGCCGGGCTTCGCCGGCTGGCCGGGCAGATCGGGGCCCTGACGGACCTGGGCGAGCGCGCCGATGACGACCTCGCCGCCCTGCACACCGCCCTGGGCCGCGACGACGCCGCGGACCTCTTGGCGCCGCTGGCCGACACCCGGGGCCACCTGGCCTCCGGCCATCCAGGGCTGGCCGAGCAGGTCGGTGCCGTGGGCGCCAGCATCGCCGAGGTCCGCGCCGCCTCCGACCGCAGCCGCCGACCCGGCGCGTAAGCACCACGCGAGAAGTCACGTCTTCGACAGGAGGGTTGATCATGGTGCGTTTCGAGTCGTTCATGGAGCAGGTGATCGATCGCGGTGAATACCGCAGCCCTGATGAGGCGGACCGAGCCGCCCGGGTGGTGCTGGCACTGCTGGGCGCGCATCTGATCGGCCGCACCCGGGCGCAGTTGGCCGCGTTGCTGCCGGAGACGTTCGCGTTGATCCTGCTCAACCCGCTGCCGGCCGCCCAGCCGCTGAACGCTGAGCGCTTCGTCCGCGCCACCGCGGCCTGGATCGAGGGCGCCACCGAGGCCACGGCGCTGTGGGACATCGGGGCGGTGCTGTCGGTGGTCGCCGACATCGCAGGACCCGGCCTGATGGCCCAGGCGCTGCTGCAACTGCCCGCGGACTGGCCGCCGCTGTTCGGTATGTCCGAGCACGCCGACGCTGCCTGAGCCCACCAACGGCCGGCGGGCACATCCCATCGCGCGGCGAGCCTGCCGGCCCCACTTTGTTGTCACATCCAGCCCTGAGAGGAAACCCACCAGTGGGTAGCAGTGCCCAGACCCTGGAGTTCCAGGCCGAGACCCGCCAGTTGCTGCAGCTGGTCATCCACTCGATCTACTCGAACAAGGACATCTTCCTGCGTGAGCTGATCTCGAACGCCTCCGACGCGTTGGACAAGCTCCGCCTGGAGTCCCTGGTCGACTCCGACCTGGAGGTCGACGCCTCGGATCTGCACATCGATCTGGAGATCGACAAAGACGCGCGCACTCTGACCGTGGCCGACAACGGCATCGGCATGTCCCGGGAGGAGGTGGTGGAGCTGATCGGTACCATCGCCAAGTCCGGCACTGCGAGCTTGCTGGAGAAGATCAAGCAGGCGAAGGATGCCGAGGCGGCGCAGAGTCTGATCGGCCAGTTCGGTGTCGGTTTCTATTCGGCGTTCATGGTCGCCGACAAGGTCACGTTGCGCACCCGCCGCGCCGGTACGGCCGAGGGTACGCTGTGGGAGTCGAACGGCGAGGGCACCTACGACATCTCCGCGGTTGACGGCCTGCCGGTCGGCACCACGGTCACGCTGCATCTGAAGGATGCCGACAGCGAGGACGGCCTGGCGGACTACCTGGCCGAGTGGAAGATCCGCTCGATCGTGAAGCAGTATTCGGACTTCATTCGCTGGCCCATCCGGATGGCGGTGGAGCGCGGAGAGTCCGAGGGTGTGTCGGTCAGCGAGACGCAGACGTTGAACTCGATGAAGGCGCTGTGGTCCAGGGCCCGCAGCGAGGTTACCGAGGCCGAGTATCACGAGTTCTACCAGCAGATCAGCCATGACTGGGCTGACCCGGCGGAGATCATCCACATGCGCTCGGAGGGTACGTTCGCCTATGACGCGCTGCTGTTCATTCCCTCGCAGGCGCCTTTCGATCTGTTCTCCCATCAGACCAAGCGGGGGGTGCAGCTGTACGTGAAGCGCGTCTTCATCATGGATGACTGTGAAGCGCTGATGCCGAACTACCTGCGCTTCGTTAAGGGTGTGGTGGACGCGCACGACCTGTCGTTGAACATCTCCCGCGAGATCCTGCAGCATGACCGCCACATCCGCGGCGTGCGCCGCCGCCTGGTGAAGAAGGTCCTGGGCACTGTCAAGGACATGCAGGCCGGCAACGCCGAGGGCTACGCCAGGCTGTGGGGCCAGTTCGGCAGGGTCTTGAAGGAGGGCCTGCTGGAGGACACCGACAACACCGAGGCGCTGCTGGAGCTGATCTCGGCGGAGTCCACCCACGACCCGCAGGGGACCACCACGCTGCGCGAGTACGTGGCGCGTATGAAGGACGGCCAGGACGCGGTCTACTACCTCACCGGCGCCACCCGCGCGGCGGTGGAGAACTCCCCGCACATGGAGGCCTTCGCCGCCAAGGGCTACGAGGTTCTGATCCTCACCGACCCGGTCGACGAGGTCTGGGTCGACCAGGTCACCGAGTTCGACGGCCACCGCTTCCAGTCCATCGCCAAGGGCCAGGTCGACCTCGATACCGACGAGGGGAGCACGGAGGAGAAGACCAAGCGCGAGGCCGACTTCGCCACCCTGCTGCCCTGGCTGGCCGCGACCCTGGCCGAGCACGTCAAGGCCGCCCGCCTGTCCTCGCGCCTGACCACCTCGGCGGCCTGCGTGGTCGGCGACGCCAACGACGTCACCCCGATGCTGGAGAAGATGTACCGGGCGATGAACCAGCAGATCCAGCCGGTCAAGCGCATCCTGGAGATCAACCCCGACCACCCCCTGATCACCGGCCTGCGCGAAGCCCACGCCGCGAACCCCGACGACCCGGCGCTGGCCGATCTCGCCGAGATCATCCTGGGCACCGCGCTGCTCGCCGAAGGCGGCGACCTACCCAACCCCGCCCGCTTTGCGAAACAGCTCACCGACCGCTTGGCCCACACCGTCTAACCGCTGCCGGGGTGCGGCCTGCCGCTCCAGAAGGCCGTACCCCGCCCGAACCATCGCCCAAACCCCGCCCGACCAACATGACCGTGTCGACGCTCCCCGTCCCCGTCCTCAGCCGCCAGCACCTGCTGCCCGCACTGGACGCCGCCGTCCACGCCTCTCGCGACGCCCACGAAGCCACCCGCTCCCACACCGACACGGTCCTGGCCTGCCAGCAGCTGCCCGCCGAGATCTACCAGCACGTGCCGTACCTGTCCCAGGCCACCGCCACCCTCACCGCCGCCGGCCACGCCTTGACCACCGCCACCAACCACGCCACGGCGAACCCCACCGCCGAGACCCTGCACGCCCTATACAGCGCCACCACCCACCTGACTGCCGCCACCGCCGCTCTGCGCCACCAGACCGCGGCCCTTGCCACGGCTGCCAACTGGTACAGCACACCGAACCGACTACCCAGCCCGGCCTGAAGCGGGTGCGGCACCAGATCGGGGTGATGAGCCCGATCGCCGACTCGTTCCTGATCCCGGACAACCACATCGGCCGGCCCGCCGTCTCCAGCGTCGCGGTCAGACGTGGGCGGCAGCCGCGATAGTGGGCGCAGCTGCCGCCTTTCACAGATCTTCGACTTGCCGCCAGCGCGTCAGTTCACGGTGAGGGCGTTGTCGTCGTTGACGAACGAGGTCTGCCCGTTGCCGGTCTCGGTGCCGGTGAACTTGAGGGTGATCTTCTGGCCGATGTAGCTGGCCAGGTTGTAGGAGAACTGGCTGTAGCCGTTGTTGGCGTCCAGGTTCGAGAAGGTGTGCAGGGTGGCCAGGACGGTGCCGGAGGAGTTCAGGACCTGGACCTTCAGCGAGTCCTGGGCCGCGCCGGAGGTGTTGCCGGTGTCGACGTGCAGCCAGAACGAGTAGGCCGCGGTCTTGCAGGTGGCCGGGATGGTGACGGTCTGCGCGAGGGTGTCGGTGTGCTTGGTGCCGTAGCCGTCGAGCCAGGCGTCCCAGTTGCCCGAGTGGGCCGGCTCGGAGCTGGTGTCGTTGTTCAGCACACCGGAGGTCATCGACCACGGGGAGGCGGAGCCGGTCTCGAAGCCGGGGTTGCCCAGCAGTTGGGCCGCGGTGCAGCCGCCGCCGGAGGAGGCGATGGTCCAGGTGAACTGCGCGCTGCCCGAAGCGGTGCCGGAGGAGGCGGTCACCGTCACGGTCGAGGTGCCCGGGGTGGTCGGAGTGCCCGTGATCGCGCCGGAAGAGCTGATCGACAGACCGGCCGGCAGGCCGGACGATGAGTAGGTCAGCGCCTTACCAGCCGAGTCGGTCGCCTTGATCTGCAGGGTACTGATGGCGGTGCCGGCGGTGCCCGACTGGGAGCCCGGGTTCGTGACCGTGACGGTCTCGGTCGGCTGCGAGGTGACGGTCCAGGTGAACTGGGCGCTGCCCGAGGCGGTGCCGGAGGAGGCCGTGACCGTCACGTTCGAGGTACCGGCGGTGGTCGGCGTACCGGTGATCGCGCCGGAGGAGCTGATCGACAGGCCGGCCGGCAGGCCGGTGGCCGAGTAGGTCAGGGCCTTGCCCGCGGAGTCGGTCGCCGAGACCTGGAGCGTCGATATCGCCGAGCCGGCGGTCGAGGTCTGGTTGCCCGGGTTGGTCACCGAGACGGTCTCGGCCGGGGTGCCGCTGAACACGTCGGTGATCGGCGTGGCGTTGGCGGCGTTGCCGGCGTAGGGCAGGCCGTACATGTCCTCGATGGTGCGCAGGACGCTGTAGTGGTTGATCGTCTCGCTGTACTGCCCGGCCTTGACGCCCGCGCCGTAGAAGATGGTCGGGATCTGGTTCGACTGCGAGGAGTCGTCCTCGTCCCAGGTGACGACCAGGAGGCTGTTGTGGGTCTTGGCCCACTGCGCGTAGCCGTCCAGGTTGTTCTGCAGCCAGGTGTCGCCCTGCTGGATGGTGCCGTCGTGCATGTCGTCCTGCAGGTTCGGGATCACCCACGAGACCGTCGGCAGCGAAGCGTAGTTCGCCGAGGACGGGAAGCTGGTGAACGGCATGTTGTCGGCCGACGGGATGTGGTTGGCCGAGGCGCTGGGCGCCTCCTGGAAGTTCACCCAGGGGTTGTGCTTGCTGGCGTAGTTGCCCGAGGTGCAGGTCGTGGAGCCGACCGAGGGCAGGCCCTCGGAGTAGCTGCCCCAGGTGTCCCCGGCCGCGAGCAGCTGCGCGCCCTCGTTCGGCGCGTCGATCGCCACCGGGCACTGATCGCCGGTGATGCCCTGGTTCGACCCGGAGAACAGGTCCAGATAGTTCGGCTCCGACGGGTGCTCGATCGCGAAGGACTGGTTGAACAGCGCCCCGCCGGCGGCCAGCGTGTTGTTGATGTACGGAGCCCCGGTGCCGGAGCCGATGATCTCGCTGTAGGAGTGGTTCTCCTCCATCACGAGCACCACGTGGTCGTACTTCGGCACGCCGTTGGCCGCGTGCGCCGGTGCGGTCGCGGCCGCCAGCCCGGCGACGGTCAGCGTCGCCCCCGCGACGGTGGCGAGCAGGGAACGGGTGTGTTTGAGGGTTCGATGATGCCTGAGGAAAGACAACGCTCTCTCCGATTCGCAGCAGTGGGTCCCCGTCGGCACGCGGCGGGGATGGTGGTGTCAATGCAGGAGCATGCGTAGGGTCGGAGCGCTGGTAAAGAGCCTGCGAAGCCTTGAAAATCCAGTACTGGTCGGTAACTTCGGTGGATCCGAGCCGGGACTTCAGTTGTCGACTGTTGGCCATCCTGTGGCCCTTTTACAGTTCCTGGCGCGGCGGTACGTTCACGGCGGCGATCCGCACCGTGACCGATCCGTACCTGACCGTGCCTTCCGGGGGTTCGACGAGATGATCCACACCAGTGCCTTCCATTCCCGGCTGCGTATGGCCGTCGAGGCGCGCGGTTTGAGTTTGGAGCGCATCCGCGGCCGGTTGGCGGAGCAAGGGGTCACGGTCAGTGTGTCGACGCTGAGCAACTGGCAGCGCGGCGTCAGCCGACCCGGCGTCGACACCCGTCGCGTCGTGGCGGCTCTGGAGAGCGTGCTCCACGTCGATGACGGAGCACTGACGCGATTGTTGGGCGACGGTCCTCAGGCCGGCCGCAGGAGGTTCCTCGGCCCCGGAACGTCGATGGAGCGACTCAGGGCACTGCGAGCCAAGCTCGAGGTGTCCGAACGCGACCTGAGCGTCGTCGCGGTGGCGGACGAGGCCGTGGTCGCCGAGCGGGACCGGATCCGCCTCATGCGCAGTCGGCTGGTGGTGCGCGCCGATCGGCCGGGAGCCGACCGGCACGTGGTCTTCGTCCACGCCAACCAACGAACTCTGCCCGTACTCCGTTCGACGAAGGGCTGCGAGGTTGGGCGGACGGCGCTGGACGCTGAGGCGGGGCTCATCGCGGCCGAGCTGCGATTCGGACCACTCGTACGCGGCGAGACCTACCCGATCGAGTATCAGGTGGAGCGGATGGAGTCCGGCGCGTACTACGGCCGGTGGATCCGTGCGGCTGATGTGAGGTACGAGCTGACGGTCTGGTTCGAGTCCGGCTCGTCCGTCCGATCGGCGTACCGCGTGTGGCGGTCGGACGCGCGCTCGCCGCACAAGGACGTCTGCGAGGTGCGGCTGATCGGCGACGAAGTGGCGCACATGATCGACGACGATCCGAACCCCGGGTTCCACGGGATCCGTTGGACGTGAGCACCAGACGGAGCGAACTTGGCAGAGCACGATCGCCGACCTGTCGATCACTCGAACCTGCCGCATCGCGTTCACGAACCGGGTGGCGGCCGTGGGCTGCGGCTTCGGAGCGGCGGGTTCAGCAGGTCTGTGGGGCGGGTCCTGGGATCGCGGCGCGGTTCAACAGATCGTGCAGCCGCTCGACGCTCAGCGCCGGATTGGCGGCTGCGGCCGGGTCGTGCGCCGCGCGGTCCACGAGGTCAGGCGGTAGGGCAACGGAAATGATCGCCGCGACCCTGCGCATCAGCGGATGGACCGACACCGCGCACGCCGCGAGCCAGTCGGCCTCCACGCCCTCGGTTCCGCCCCGCGGGCCGATCACGTCAGCGGTGTGGCGGAGGGTCGCACTGCTGATGGCGCGGCGGTGGAACTTGGTGATCGTCCGTGGACGCAGGCACGCCCTGGCGCTGACCTTCTCGTCCGGATCGCGGGCCAGCTCGTCGAGCAGTGCCGGGTCGAGGCCGGGGTATCCGGCGACGAGCTCACGGACCCTCGGGTGGGGTCGTGGGCCAGGGAGCCGACCAGCTCCGGGGCGAGGCCGCTGTGGCCGATGATCTGTGTACGGACCTCCGGGTCGGGATCACGGCCGAGCTGGCGTGACAGTCCTGCCGCGGTATGTCGGAGGCGTCCAGCTCGGTAGCCAGCCGGGTCGCTTGCCGGACTCCCTCCAGTACTGGAGGGTCCTGGTCTGTGAGCAGGGCCTGACGCTCGTCGGGCGAAAGCGAGGGCCACAAGCGAGCAGAGTGTGGGCGCAGAGCAGGGCTTTCGTGGCCGAGAAGCCCGCGAAGGAATCTTTCCGGAACCTGCTGTGAGTTGAACAGCTCCGTGCAGAACTCCTCAGCGGTGAGGAAGTCGTTCCCGTACACGTCGTCCTGGAGCAGGAGTGTCTCGAGCGCATCGTCGGGCAACGGCTTCGGGGGCGTCGATCCGCGGCGTGGCCCCACGGCCAGAGTCCGGGTGCGCCAACACCGCCGCGACGACCTCGCTCGGCAATGGCCGCTGTTCACACAGAACTGCCCAAGCCGGCGTACGACGGCGCGGCCGCGTTGGCGGCCACGCCACGGATCCACGACTCGGCAAGGGAAGAGGACGTCGCCACCCGACCATGGTCTCAGTGGCCCGCCCACTCCCACATCGACCCCTACAACAGCGCCGTGTCCCCATGCGCACACGACGGCAGGTAGTACGTGCTCCCCGCGAACGAGGCGTTGTACCCGCCCAGCAACACCCCGACCGAGTCCAGCAGCCCCGGCGCCGTATTGCACGTCGCTCGCCCGCTGCTGTCCGTCTTGGCGCTGCACAGGAACTCGCCGCTGTCGTCCGTGAACGTGATCTTCTGCCCGACCACCGGCACCCCGTTGCTCGTCAGCGTCGCGTTCAGGCCGGCATCGCCCAGTGGCAGCAGCGTCAGCACCGCTGTGCCGGCGGTCAGTTTCGTCGGCAGGGGCTTGATCATCGACACCGCCAGGAACACCGGGTTCGTGCCGACGCCGATGGTGGCCGTCAGTGCGTCGGTGGCCAGGTTCACCGCCGACACGCTCGCCGCGCCGAAGTCGGCGACGTAGGCCGCGCCGCCGGTGGGCGCCACGGCCAGGGCGATGCCGTGCGGGGCCGCGCCGACGCTGAAGGTCGAGGTCATCGTCTCGGTCGCGGTGGTGACCACCGAGACCGTGCCGGAGCCGGCGTCGGTGACGTACACGGTGGAGCCGTCCGGGGTCACGGCGGCGCTGTGCGGGTTGGCGCCGACCTGCACCGTCGTGGAGACGGTGTCGGTCGCGGTGTCGATCACCGAGATCTGGCCGCTGCCGTAGTCGGGGACGTAGACGTGGGCGCCGTCGGGGGAGACCGCCAGGCCGACCGGGGTCTGGCCGACCGGGACCGCGGTGAGGACGGTGTCCGTGGCCGCGTCGATGACGGTGACCGAGGAGCCGCCGGTGTCGGCCGCGTAGACCCGCGAGCCGTCGGGGGACACGGCCAGGCCCTCGGCGCCGGGGCCGGCGGCGACGGTCGCCAGGACGGTGTCCGAGGTGGTGTCGATGACCGAGACGGTGCCGGCGATGTCGTCGCCGACGTACAGCCGGGTGCCGTCGGGGGACAGGGCCGCGGACTGCGGCTGGCGGCCGACCGGGATGGTGGCCACGACCGCCGGCCCCGACGCGGCCTGGGTGTCGATGACCGACACCGCGTTCGAGCCGGAGTCGGTGACGTACACCCGGTGGCCGTCGGCGGAGGCGGCGATGCCGGTGGGGGCGGTGCCGACCGGGACGGTGGCGACGACTGTCCGGCTCGCGGTGTCGATGACCGAGACCGTGTTCGACGCCGCGTTCGCGACGTAGACGTAGGTCCCCGGCGGCAGGGGTGCGCCGGCTGCCTGGGTGGGGCTCGCGGTCAGGGCCGGCACGGCCAGCAGGCTGACGGCGAGCGCGGCGCCGGCACGGCGGGGGTGGGGGGTCACGCGGGCTCCTTCGGGTGGGCGGGGCGGGCTGAGCGTAGGCGCGAGGTGACTCAACGCTCTGTTTTACCGCGCCCCGGGCCCGGATTCGAGGGGTCGGGCGCACGGGCAGGGAAAGCCCTGCGCCGACTTCCGCAAGAAGTCCGTACGGGCACTGACGAACTGTTGTTCCTCAGATGCCTGATACCTACTCGTCGTCGACGCCCCGTACCCGCGTGAGCGCCAGCACGCTCCCGGCGAGTCCGATGAGGATGACCGCGATCGCGACGCTCACCCCGCCGGCGCCGGTCCAGTACACGTCCTTCAACTCGATCAGCAGCGCCGCCTCGTCCACCACCAGCGCCAGCCCGATCCCGAACAGCAGCCCCATCCACGCGTGCCACTGCGGCGACCGCTCGACCACCCCGGCGGCCCCCACGCATATCAGGATCAGGATTCCCCACAGATAGTGGTGGATGTGCACGCCGCCGGCCGTGATGTTCCCGAAGCCGCGCACATGCACATGGATGGCCCAGGTCAGCAGGCGGAGCCCGCCGAACATGACGGTGAACGACCACCAGGCGAGCACGAGTCCGCGGCGGGTGGGGTGCACGTCCTTCAGGGTTCTGATGCGCGCCATCAGCGTCCTTCGTCCGTGAGCGTGAGGTGTTACCGCTCAGTCAAGCAGCATCAGGTCCTCGGGTACATCGATGTCGGCCAGCGATCCCCGGCAGGGCACGGCCAGCACCTCGCGCCGCGCCAGGAAGTCCCGCGCGCCCCGGTCGCCCACGGCCGCGGCCGACGCCTCGGGCCAGTGCCGCGCCGCGATGAGGACCGGATGGCCGCGCCGGCCCTGATACGTCGCGGCGGCGACTTCCGCGCCGGAGGCGATGACCGCGCCGACCGCCTCGGCCGTGACGAAAGGCTGATCCACCAACAGGATCACGGCCGCGTCGCACGAGTCCGGCACCGCCGCCAACCCCGCGCGCAACGACGATCCCATGCCGCTCGCCCAATCCTGGTTCACCGCGACGACGCAATCGGTCAAGTCTGCTCGACGCTGTACCTCGGGGGCCTGCGCGCCGAGCACCACGACCACCGACCGGCAGCCGCCGGCGCGCGCCGTCCGAACCGCGCGCTCGACCAGCAGCTCGCCGCCATGGGTCAGCAGCGCTTTCGGGCGCCCGCCGAGCCGCCGCCCGCCGCCGGCCGCCAGAATCACTGCGGCGATTTGAGCTTCCAGGGCTTCTACGGCTTCTACGGCTTCTACGGCTTCCACGGATTCCACGGATTCCACGGCGTCTATCGCAGCCGAAGCGCCAGGAACAGATCCACCTGCGTCTCCAGTTCGGCCAGGCTCCGTCCCGTCAGCTCCTCGATCCGGGCGATCCGGTATCGCAAAGTATTGACATGGACGTGCATCTGCTCGGCGCACCGCGTCCAGGACGTGGAGCACGCCAGGAAAGCCTCCAGCGTCGCCTCCAGATCCGACCGGTGCAGCGCGTCGTAGGCCCGCAACGGCCCCAGCAGCCGGTCCCGGTAGGCCACCCGCACATCCTCCGGCAGCCCCGACAGCAGCAGCACGTGCGAGGCCAGCTCCTCATGCCCGATGACGCTCACCTGGTCGCTGCCGGCGCGCCCGATCCGCAGCGCGTGCCGGGCCTCCTCGACGGTGGCCCGCAGCCCAGCCGCGCGCCGGCTGCCCACGCCGATCGCCAGCCGTCCCCGGCCGAGCCCCGCGGTCATGCCGGCGAGCAGGGTGCGCAGCTGCCCGGCCACGTCCGGCGGGGGATGGGGGACCAGGGCCACGGCGTGGTCGTCGAACTCGGCGACCGGGACGTCGTGGTCGGTCGCCCCCTCGTGTGCCTCGCGCGGGTGTACCCCCGCGGCGGCGTCCTCCAGCAGGGCCCGCAGGATCGCTCCGGACTGGCCCGCGGGGCCGGCCAGCGCCACCGCCTGCACCTCGGTGTCCGATCCGGCGCCGACCAGGTCGGCGCGGGCCGCTATCTCGGCGGCGCCGCCGTCCTCGGCGACCAGGCGCACCAGTTCGGCGCCGAGCTGGCGCAGCGGTTCGCGGCGCGCGGCCAGCCGTTCGCGCTCGATCGCCAGCACCGCGGCGGCTTTGGTGGCCAGGGCCTGGCGCCGGGGGTCCCAGCGTTCGTAGTCGCCGTCGAAGATCAGGTACCAGTCGGTCAGCGGTGAGCCGGAGCTGATCGCGAACACCGAGCGGCGGCGGATCCGGGCCGGGAGCTGGCCTGCGCGCAGCGTCTCGCGCACCGTGGCCTCGGCCTCGGACGGCTTCATCGGCTCGTGCGAGGCGGCGACCGGCCGGCCGGCCGGGGTGAGCACCCAGCAGGGCATGCCCAGGTCGTGGGCGAGCAGGTCCAGGATCGGCGCCAGCGCGGTGCCGGCCGCCGAGGCCGAGGCCAGGCGGCCGTGGCGCTCCAGGATCGAGCCGATGTCGGCGGCCCGCTCCGCGGACAGCTGCCGCGCCAGGTGCTCGGTGAGGGTGGCGAAGGCCAGCTCGGTCGGCACCCGGAACAGCGGGGTGCGGTGCGCGCGGCAGGCCCGGATCAGATCGCGCGGGATCGGCGCCCCGGAGGCGTCGCCGGCGGCCACGGCCGCGGCCCCGGCCTCGGCCACGGCCCGGGCGAACCGCTCGGAGTCCCGGGGCTCGCGCCGCCAGATCAGGCCGGTCAGCACCAGTTCGCCGCCGTTGAGATAGCGGCCGGGGTCCAGCAGGTCGGTGGTGGCGACCCAGCTGATCTCGCGCTCCAGCAGGGCGTCGGTGCCGGCGAGAAGTTCCAGGCCGGGCATCGGGGTCTCCAGCAGCTGGCGCAGTCGCATGGGTCCCCTCCCGGCTGGGGCGTTCGTTGATCGAAGTGAGGCTACCTCCGCTCCGCGCAGCCTAGGAATGGTTTCTATACAGAGTCTTTGGAGGATCGTCCGAAACCCTGGTCGTGGGCGGACGGTCGCTTCATGGTTTCGGACCGTGGCCGCCGCACGGCCGGCGGCGCTTCACTCACCGTCGTGCCGCCGAGACGTCGACACACCACAGCCCGGAAAGGAGCCGCTGATGCTCGACGATGCCCGCCGTGAGGCGGTGACCGCGCTCAACGCCTGGTCCGAGGACCAGGCCGAGCAGGAGCTGACGGCCTGCTGCGCCAGCCGCCGCTGGGCCGCCGCCCTGGCCGCCGGCCGGCCGTACGGCGGCTGGGCCGAGCTGGCGGCGGCCGCGACCGCCGGGATCAAGGCACTCCGCTGGTCCGACGTGCTGGAGGCGCTGGACGCCCACCCCCGCATCGGCGACCGCGCGGCGGGGAAGTCGCGCGAGGCCGAGTGGTCGCGCGCCGAGCAGTCCGCGGCGGCCTCAGCGGACGCGGCCGTACTCGGCGCGTTGGCACGGGCGAACGTGGAGTACGAGCGCCGGTTCGGCCACGTCTTCCTGATCTGCGCCTCGGGGCGCCCGGCCGAGCAGATCCTGGCCGACGCCCGGCGGCGCCTGGGCAACGACGCGGCGGCCGAGCAGCAGGAGGTCCGCACCGAACTCGCCGGCATCGCGCTGCTGCGGCTGGAGCGCCTCGGCCAGGCCGGGGTCGGCGCATGAGCCTGTCCACCCACGTCCTGGACGCCGTCGCCGGCCGCCCGGCCGCCGGCGTCCCGGTCCGCCTCGACGTGGCCCGCCCCGACGGCTGGCTCCCGGTGGCGCGCGAGCGCACCGATGCCGACGGCCGCATCCGCTTCGCCGCCGACCTGCTGGGCGGTCCGCACCGCCTGGTCTTCGACACGGCCGCCTACTTCGAGGCCGCCGGGGTCAGGGACTTCTTCTATCCCGAGGTCGCGATCGCCTTCGTGGTGACCGACCCGGACGCGCACCACCACGTCCCGCTGTTGCTCAGCCCGTTCGCCTACTCGACATACCGAGGGAGCTAACCGATGTCGATCGTCCTCGGGGACAACCGTTATGGCAAAGCGGAGAACCAGATCGTCCGGATCACCAAAGAGGGCCCGGTCCACCGGATCAAGGACCTGACCGTCTCGGTCGCCTTGTCCGGCGACCTGGACGCGACCCACCTGACCGGTGACAACTCCGGCGTCCTGCCGACCGACACCATGAAGAACACCTGCTTCGCGTTCGCGCAGCGGCACGGCGCGGTCGAGATCGAGGAGTACGCGCTGCTGCTGGCCCGGCACTTCGTCGACTCCCAGCCGAGCATCGGCCACGCCCGCGTCGCGGTCGAGGAGCACGCCTGGGAGCGCATCGGCGAGGGCCCGCACTCCTTCGCCCGCACCGGCGGCGGCACCCGGACCTGCACCGTCCACTACGACGGCACCGACGTCTGGGTGGTGTCCGGCCTGAAGGACCTGACCGTGCTGAACTCCACCGACTCGGAGTTCAGGGGCTTCGTCAAGGACGAGTACACGACGCTGGCCGAGGCCCACGACCGCATCCTGGCCACCGACATCCACGCGCAATGGCGGCATTCTGGTGCATCGGGTGAATCCATCGAATCCGGCGACTGGGGCAAGTCCTACGAGCGTGCCAGGAACGCGCTGCTGGAGGCGTTCGTGCGAACGCACAGCCGCTCGCTGCAGCAGACCCTGTTCGAGATGGGAACCCGGGTCCTGCAAGAGTGCCCGGAGCTGTGCGAGGTGCGGCTGAACCTGCCGAACAAGCACCACTTCCTCTACGACACGGCCCCCTTCGGCCTGGACAACCCGAACGAGACGTTCATCGCCGCCGACCGGCCCTACGGCCTGATCGAGGGCGACGTCCGCCGCGACGACGCCCCCGACGCCGGCCCCGCCTGGACCTGAGAGCACACCGGAGCACCCTGTGGACTTCCTACGACCCGCCACCTGGGCCGAGGCGCTCGCCGTACGCGCCGGGCGGCCCGACGCGGTCCCGATCGCCGGCGGCACCGACGTCATGGTCGAGCTGAACTTCGACCGGCACCGGCCCGGCGCCCTGATCGACCTGAACCGGATCGAGGCGCTGCACCAGTGGAGCCGCGAGCCCGACGGCACCGTCCGGCTCGGCGCGAGCGTCCCCTACACGCGCATCATCGACGAGCTGGGCCCGGTCCTGCCGGGCCTGGCCATGGCCTCGCGCACCGTCGGCTCGCCGCAGATCCGCAACCGCGGCGGCGTCGGCGGCAACCTCGGCGCGGCCTCCCCGGCCGGGGACACCCACCCGGTGCTGGTCGCCACCGACGCGGTCGTCGAGGTCGAGAGCGCGGCACGGGGCGTGCGCACGATCCCGGCGACCGAGTTCTACCTCGGCGTCAAGCGCAACGCCCTGGCCCCGGACGAGCTGATCAAGGCGGTGCTGCTGGCCCCGAAGAAGGGCCCGCAGCAGTTCTCGAAGATCGGCACCCGCAACGCGATGGTCATCGCCGTGTGCTCCTTCGCCGTGGCGCTCGATGTCGGGGCCCGCAAGGTCGGCGCGGGCATCGGCTCGGCCGCCCCGACCCCGCGCCGGGCGTTCGAGGCCGAGGTGTTCGTCGCCGACGAGCTGCCCTGGGACCGCGCGGCCGGCCTCGACCCGCGCGTCGCCAGGCGGTTCGGCGAGCTGGTGGCCGCCGCCGCCGCGCCGATCGATGACGTCCGCGGCACCGCGGCCTACCGGCGGCACGCCCTGTCGGTGATCGCCCGCCGCACCCTGACCTGGGCCTGGAGCGAGTATCAGAGCAGCAAGGAACTGATATGAGAGTGACCTTCACCGTGAACGGCCGGCGCGCCGAGGCCGACGACGTCTGGGAGGGCGAGAGCCTGCTGTACGTCCTGCGCGAACGGGTCGGCCTGCCCGGCTCGAAGAACGCCTGCGAGCAGGGCGAATGCGGGTCCTGCACGGTGTACCTCGACGGCGTTCCGGTGTGCTCCTGCCTGGTGGCCGCCGGCCAGGTGCAGGACCGCGAGGTCCGCACCGTCGAAGGACTCGCCGACGGCGACCGCCTGGACCCGGTCCAGGCCTGCTTCATCAAGGCCGGAGCCGTCCAGTGCGGCTTCTGCACGCCGGGCCTGCTGGTCCAGGCGCACGCGCTCATCGAGCGCAACCCCGCTCCGTCGGACCCGGAGATCCGGGAGGCCCTGGCCGGGAACCTGTGCCGCTGCACGGGCTACGAGAAGATCCTCGACGCCGTCCGCGAGGCGGCCGCTACGAAGGCCGGTGTGGCATGAGCACGCTCGTCGTCCAGAACGCCGCGATCGCCACGGTCGACGCCGCCGCCACCGAATACGACTCCGGACACGTCGTCGTCGAGGGCGGCCGGATCACCGCCGTCGGAGCGGGACCGGCCCCGCGGGTCCAGGGTGCGCACGTGGTCGACGGCACCGGCTGCCTGGTCACCCCGGGCCTGGTCAACACCCACCACCACCTCTACCAGTGGATCACCCGCGGGCTGGCCCAGGACGCGGCGCTGTTCGGCTGGCTGGTCGAGCTGTACCCGATCTGGGCGCGGCTGACCGAGGACACCCTGGGTGCCGCAGCCCGCGGCGGCCTGGCCTGGCTGGCCAAGACCGGCTGCACCACCTCCGCCGACCACCACTACGTCTTCCCACGTGCCGGCGGCGACCTGCTCGGCGCGGAGATCGAGGCGGCCCGCCAGATCGGATTGCGGTTCCAGCCCACGCGCGGCTCGATGGACCGCGGCGTCTCCGACGGCGGGCTGCCGCCGGACGAGGTGGTGGAGCGTCTCGACGACATCCTGGTCGCCAGCCAGGACGCGATCGCCCGCCACCACGACCCGTCGTTCGACTCGATGCTGCGCGTCGGCCTGGCGCCGTGCTCGCCGTTCTCGGTGAGCTCGGACCTGATGGTGCAAAGCGCCTCCCTGGCCCGCGAGCACGGCGTCCGGCTGCACACCCACCTGGCCGAGACCCTCGACGAGGAGGAGTTCTGCCTGGCCACCCACGGCTGCACGCCGGCCGAATACGCCGACAAGCTCGGCTGGCTCGGCCCGGACGTGTGGCTGGCGCACTGCGTGCACCTGTCGGACTCGGCCATCCGCCGCTTCGCCGACACCGGCACCGGCACCGCGCACTGCGCCTCCTCCAACGCGCGCCTGGGCTCCGGCCACGCGCGCATCAAGGACCTGCTGGCCGCCGGAGCGCCCGTCGGCCTCGGCGTGGACGGCGCGGCCTCGCAGGAGTCGGGGATGCTCGTGGAGGAGCTGCGGCAGTCGATGTACATCTCGCGGCTGCGCGCCCTGTCCTCCGACCCGGCCGAGGCGCTGAACGCCCGGGCCTCGCTGCGCCTGGGGACCATCGGCGGCGCGCAGGTGCTGGGCCGCGAGGCCGAGATCGGCTCGCTGGAGGTCGGCAAGCTCGGCGACCTCGCGGTCTGGGACCTGAACGGCCTCGGCCACGCCGACATCGCCGATCCGGTCGCCGCCCTGGTCTTCGGTCCGCCGGCGCCGCTGCGGGTGCTGGCGGTCGGCGGGAAGCCGGTCGTCGAGGACGGGACGCTGCTCACTGCCGACGAGAACGCGCTTGCCCGCGAGTGCCGCGCTGCTGCCCGCTCCCTGATGGAGGCGTCCTGATGGCCACCCGCGCACCTGATCGCGCACCGCGCGAGCTGAACCAGTCCACGACGACCGGCGGCGTCGGCGACAGCCCGACCCGCCCCGACGGCCGCCTGAAGGTCAAGGGCGAGTTCGCCTACTCCTCCGACTTGTTCATGGATGACATGGTCTGGGGTGCGACGCTGCGCAGTCCGCATCCCAGGGCCGTGATCCGCTCGATCTCCGTCGGGGAGGCCCTGAAGCTCCCGGGCGTCGACGCGGTCCTGACCCACGAGGACGTCCCCGGCCACAAGCTCTACGGCCTGGACGTCCGTGACCAGCCGGTCCTGGCCATCGGCGAGGTCCGGCACCAGGGCGAGCCGGTGGCGCTGGTCGCGGCCGACCACCCGGAGACCGCGCGGCGTGCCCTGAAGCTGATCCAGGTCGACTACGAGGTGCTCGAACCGGTGGTCGACGCCCGTCGCGCCCTCTTCGACCCGGAGAGCCCGCGCGTCCACCCGGACGGCAACCTCGTGCGGCACCAGCCGGTCCGGGTCGGTGCCGACGTCGATGATCCGGCGGTGCGCGCCCGGTGCGCCGTCGTCGTCTCCGGCGAATACGAGGTCGGCATTCAGGACCAGGCCTTCCTGGGCCCCGAATCAGGGCTCGCGGTCCCGGCCGAGGACGGCGGCGTCGACCTCTACGTGGCCACCCAATGGATGCACAACGACCTTCTGCAGATCGCCCCCTGCCTGGGCCTGCCGGAGCAGAAGGTCCGGATGACCCTGTCCGGCGTCGGCGGCGCGTTCGGCGGACGCGAGGACCTGTCGATGCAGATCCACGCCGCGATGCTCGCGATGCACGTCGGCAAACCGGTGAAGATGGTCTACAACCGCGAAGAGTCGTTCTTCGGACACGTGCACCGGCATCCGGCGTCGATGAAGTACACCTACGGCGCGAGTGCCGAGGGCAAGCTGGTGTTCGCCGACGTCGAGATCGTCCTGGACGGCGGCGGCTACACCTCGGCCACCTTGAACGTCGTCGGCAACGCAGCCTCCCTCGGCGTCGGGCCGTATGTCATCCCGAACATCAGGATCGATTCCTACGGCGCCTACACCAACAACCCGCCGTGCGGCGCCATGCGGGGCTTCGGCGCGGTCCAGGCCTGCTTTGCCTACGAGTCGATGATGGACAAGCTGGCCGCCGCCCTCGGCCTGGACCCGGTCACCATCCGTCAGCGCAACGCGGTGAGCCAGGGCGACAAACTCGCCACCGGCCAGGTCGTGGAAGCACCGGCGCCGGTCGCCGAGATGCTGGAGACCCTCAAGGCGCTGCCGATGCCGGCCCCGGCCGACACCTCGGACCTGCGCAACCTGCCCGGCTCGACCGCCAACACCACGCACGGCGAAGGCGTGGTGCGCGGCGTCGGCTACGGCCTGGGCGTCAAGAACATCTGCTTCTCCGAGGACTTCGACGACTACTCCACCGCGCGCGTGCGCCTGGAACTGCTCGGCGACACCGTCGGCGCCCTGGTGCACACCGCCGCCGCCGAGGTCGGGCAGGGCCTGGTCACGCTGGAGGCGCAGATCGCCCGCACCGAGCTGGGCGTGGAGCAGGTGAGCATCCACCCGGCCGACAACTCGGTCGGCAACGCCGGCTCCAGCTCCGCCTCCCGGCAGTCGTACATGACCGGCGGCGCGGTGAAGACCGCGTGCGAGGCGGTGCGGGCCGCGGTGTTCGCGCGGCTCGCGGCCGCGCGCGGCCGGGAGTATGCCGACCTGTCGTTGGTCGGCGGCAAGATCGTGTCGCAGTCCGAGGGCGTGATCGCGACGCTGGAAGAGGTGCTGGCGTCCGGCCCGATCGAGGAAACCCGCGAGTACCACCACCACCCGACGCAGCGCATGGACCCGTTCACCGGCCAGGGCAACTCGCACACCCAGCTCGCCTTCGCCGTGCATCGCGCGGTCGTCGACGTGGATGTGGAACTCGGGCTGATCAAGGTGGTCGCCCTGGACCTGGTCCAGGACGTCGGCAAGATCATGAACCGGCTGTCCCTGGAAGGCCAGCTGCACGGCGGCTCCGCCCAGGGCCTGGGCCTGGCGGTGATGGAGGAGATCCAGGTCCGCGACGGCAAGGTCCGCAACCCCTCCTTCACCGATTACCTGATCCCCACGATCCTGGACATGCCGCCGATGAAGATGGAGATCCTGGAGAACGCCGACCCCCGCGCCCCCTACGGCCTGCGCGGCGCCGGCGAGCCCCCGACCCTGTCCTCCACCCCGGCGATCGCCGCCGCCATCCGCGACGCGACCGGCCTGGACCTGCGACGTGTCCCGATCCGACCCGAGGACCTGACGGAGGCGCCGACCGATGCGTGACATCACACAGGACCTGCACACCTGGCACATGGCCGGCAAGGCCTACGCGGTCGCCTCGGTGGTGGCGGTGAAGGGCAGCGCCCCGCGCGAACTCGGCGCGGCGCTGGCGGTGGACGCCGAGGGCACGGCGGTGGGGAGCGTGTCCGGCGGCTGCGTCGAGGGAGCGGTGTACGAGCTCTGCGTCGAGTCGCTGCAGCACGGGCGGCCGGTGCTGGAGACCTTCGGGTACAGCGACGACGATGCCTTCGCGGTGGGGCTGACCTGCGGCGGGGAGCTGGAGGTGTTCATCCAGCCGGTGTTTCCGGAGCAGAACTCCTCAGCTGATGAGGCAATAGGCACCGCGTTGGATGCCATGACCGCCGGCGAGCCGATCGCCCTGGCGCGCGTCATCGCCGGCCCCGCGGACGTGGTCGGCCGCTCGATGGCCATCCGTCCGCAGGCCCCTGAGATCCTCTGGGGCCCGCCCGGCGCCTCGATCGCCGTCGACGGCGACCCGTGGACCGCCACCGGCACCATCAGCGCCGCCCTGGACCGCGTCGTCGCCCGCCACGCCCGCGCGATGGTCGAGTCCGGCACCACCGGCACCATCGCCGTCGGCACCGAGGGCGAGGGCCAGGACTGCGGCGAGCCGGTGACCGTCTTCATCGAGTCCTTCGTCACCGCCCCGCGCATGCTCATCTTCGGCGCCATCGACTTCGCCGCCGCGCTGGTCCGGGTCGGCAAGTACCTCGGCTACCACGTCACCGTCTGCGACGCCCGACCGGTCTTCGCCACCCGCCGCCGCTTCCCCGACGCCGACGACGTCGTGGTCGCCTGGCCGCACCGCTACCTGGAGACCACCCGCGTCGATGCCCGCACCGTCGTCGCCGTGCTCACCCACGACGCCAAGTTCGACGTCCCGCTCCTGGTCAAGGCCCTGCGGCTGCCGATCGCCTACGTCGGGGCCATGGGCTCGCGCCGTACCTGCCTCCAGCGCGCCGAGCGGCTGCGCGAAGCAGGCTTGTCCGAGGCCGAGGTCGCGAACCTGCACGCCCCCGTCGGCTTGGACCTCGGCGCCCGCACCTCCGAGGAGACCGCGCTGTCCATCGCCGCCGAGATCGTCGCGGCCCGGCACGGCGGGACCGGCCGGAGCCTGGCCGACGTCTCCACCGCCATCCATCACACTGCCACCCCGGCCGTCCACAACGTCGAGCCCCAGAGTCAGCCCCAGAGTCAGCCCCAGAGTCAGACACAGAGTCAGACACAGAGCGGAGTCCCGGCATGACCCTGATGTTCCTCAACGGCGGCGCCATGCGCGGCGGCCCCCTGCACCACCTGCTGCAGGACGCACCGCTCGTCGGTGTCGTACGCACCGCGCCGAAGTACCGCTTCTACTCCGTCGGCGACGCCTTCCCGGCCATCGAGGCCGTCGACTCCGGCGGCGTCAGCGTCGTCGGCGAGCTCTACGACGTGCCCTGGGACGTCCTGGAACGCTCCCTGCTGCCCTCCGAGCCCGCCGAGCTCGAACTCGGCGTCATCGAACTCGAAGACGGCGGCGGCACCCTGTCGATGGTCCGGCGCCGTTCCTACACCGAACCCCACACCTACCGCGACATCTCCCACCACGCCGACTGGCGTGCGTACAAGGCCAGCCTGGAGGCAGCCCAGTGACGCTCCGCTTCGACATCAACCTCTCGATCCTGTTCACCGAACTGCCGCTGCTGGAACGTCCTGCCGCGGCGCGCGCCGCCGGGTTCACCGCCGCGGAGTTCTGGTGGCCGTTCGGGACCGAGGCGGTGCCCGCGGACAAGGATGTGGACGCCTTCGTCGGCGCGCTGGACGACGCCGGGGTCGCCCTGGTCGGGCTGAACTTCCTGGACGACCTGTCCGTCGGCGCTAAGGGCCTGGTAACAGACCCCGACAACGCCCAGCGGTTCCGCGACAGCATCGACGTCGCCGTCGGGATCGCCGAGCGGACCGGCTGCCGGAACCTGAACGCCTTGTACGGCAACCGGATCGAGGGCCGTATCGACCTCCAGAAGGACCTCGCGGTGGAGAACCTGGCGGCGGCCACCGCCGCCGCGTCCCGGATCGGGGCGACGGTCCTGCTCGAAGCGCTGAACGCGATCGAGTCCCCGGCGTACCCGATCACCTCCACCGCCGCGGCGCTCGCCGAGATCGACCGGATCTCGGCCGCCGCCGGCGCGACCAACCTGGCCTTCCTGTGCGACCTCTACCACCTGGCGCGCATGGACGAGGACCTGTTCGCGACCATCGCCGCGCACGCCGGCCGCTTCGGCCACGTGCAGATCGCCGACATCCCGGCGCGCGGCGAGCCCGACAGCGGCGCCCTGGACTTCAGCGCGCTGTTCAAAGCCCTGACCGAGGCCGGCTACACCGCCGAGTCGGGGCGCGGCTGGGTCGGGCTGGAATACAAGCCGTCCACCGGCATCACCACCGACAGCTTCGAATGGATGGAATCACTTATATGAGCATGCAAATAGGCTTCATCGGCCTGGGGATCATGGGATCCCCGATGGCCGCGAACCTGGTCAAGGCCGGGTTCGAGGTGACCGGCTACGACCTGAACGCCCCGAACGTCGCCAAGCTCGAAGCGGCCGGCGGCACCGGCGCGGGCTCCATCGCCGAGGCGATCGACGGCGCCGACATCGTCATCACCATGCTGCCGGCGCACCAGCACGTCGCCGCGGCGGTCCTCGGTGCGGGCGGGGTCTTCGAGACCATCAAGCCCGGCACCCTGTTCATCGACTTCTCCACCATCCGCCCCGAGACCTCGATCGAGGTCGCCAAGGCCGGCGCGGCACGCGGCGTGCGCGTGCTGGACGCCCCGGTGTCCGGCGGCGAGAAGGGCGCGATCGACGGCGTCCTGTCCATCATGGTCGGCGGCGAGCCCGAGGTCTTCGCCGCGGCCCGGCCGGTGTTCGACGCCGTGGGCAAGGTCGCGGCGCTGTGCGGCCCGGCCGGGTCCGGGCAGGTCGTCAAGGCCGCGAACCAGCTGGTGGTCGGCGGCACCTACGCGCTGGTCGCCGAGGCGATCGTGCTGATGGAGGCCGCGGGCGTGGACGCCGCCGCCGGCCTGGACATGCTCGCCGGCGGCCTGGCCGGCTCCCGGATCCTGGAGCTCAAGCGGGCCTCGATGCTGGCCCGCGACTTCAAGCCCGGATTCCGGATCGACCTGCACCACAAGGACATGGGCATCGCCCTGGACGCGGCCCGGCAGGCCGAGGTGTCGCTGCCGATGACCAGCATGGTCGCCGCGCTCATCCAGGCCGCGCGCTCGCAGGGCCTGGGCGACCAGGACCACTCCGCGCTGCTGGCCGTGGCCGAGAACCTGTCCGGCCGCGCCGGCCACTCCGGCCGTTCCGCACGAAAGGCGAACTGACTCCGATGAAGATGCCCGTGATGAACGCGGTGGTGCAGGTTATGAAGTCCGAGGGCGTCGACGCCGCTTTCGGCTGCCCCGGGGCCGCGATCCTGCCGTTGTACAAGGCGATGGAGGAAGAAGGCGGCATCGACCACCTGATCGTGCGCCACGAGGAGGGCGCCACGCACATGGCCGACGGCTGGGCCCGGACCAACGGCCGGGTCGGCGTGGCGATCGGCACCTCGGGGCCGGCCGGGACCAACATGATCACCGGCCTGTACACCGCGATGGCCGACTCGATCCCGATGATCGTGATCACCGGCCAGGCGGTCTCCACGGCCCTGGACAAGGAGGCGTTCCAGGCAGTCGACATCGTCGGCTGCGCCGCCCCGGTGACGAAGTGGGCGGTGCAGATCAAGGAGGCGGCGACCGCGCCGTGGATCTTCCGCGAGGCGTTCCGCGCCGCCCGCTCCGGCCGTCCCGGACCGGTGCTCATCGACATCCCGCTGGACATCGCCAAGCAGGTCATCGAGTACGACGCCGCGCTCGACGCGCCGCTGCCGGTGCCGGCCGTGGAACCGCACACGCCGCGGGTGGAGAAGGCGCCGGACATGCTGCTGGCCGCCGAGCGTCCGCTGATCCTGGCCGGCGGCGGCGTGATCATCGCCGACGCGGCGCCGGAGCTGCGCGAACTGGTCGCCTACCTGGGCATCCCGGTGCAGGTGACGCTGATGGGCAAGGGCGCCGTCGACGAGGACGACCCGCTGTACGCGGGCATGACCGGCGTGCAGACCTCGCAGCGCTACGGCAACGCCTCGTTCTTGGAATCAGACCTCGTGCTCGCCGTCGGCGCCCGCTTCGGCGACCGCCACACCGGCGCGCTGGACGTGTACCGGGGCGAGCGCAAGTTCATCCACGTCGACATCGAGTCGACGCAGCTCGGCCGGGTCTTCGAGCCGGACCTGGGCATCGTCTCGGACGCGAAGCTGTTCCTGCGCTCGCTGCTCGCGGCGGCCAAGGCGCGGGGCGTCGGCGGACGCGGGCCGGCCGGCTGGGCCTCCCGGGTGGCCTCGCTCAAGACCTCGCTGACCCGGCGCGAGGACTTCGATTCCGTGCCGATCAAGGCGCCGCGGGTCTACAAGGAGATCAACGAGATCTTCGACCCCTCGACCTACTTCGTGACCGCGATCGGCCTCTACCAGATCTGGGGCGGCCAGCATCAGAAGGCGTACCAGCCGCGCCGCTACCAGGTCTGCGGCCAGGCCGGCCCG
Source organism: Catenulispora sp. GP43 (assembly GCF_041260665.1). Lineage (NCBI taxonomy): Bacteria > Bacillati > Actinomycetota > Actinomycetes > Catenulisporales > Catenulisporaceae > Catenulispora > Catenulispora sp. GP43. Next base: position 23,939 of record NZ_JBGCCT010000013.1, read on the forward strand.
CTGGGCTGGGAGATCCCGGCGGCGATCGGGGTGAAGACCGCGCTGCGGAACACCGAGCCGGACGCCGAGGTGGTCGGCATCGTCGGCGACTACGGCTTCCACTTCCTGGTGGAGGAGCTGGCCGTCGGCGCGCAGTACGACATCCCGTTCGTGCTGATCATGCTGAACAACGAGTACCTGGGCCTGATCCGCCAGGCGTCGATCGGCTACGAGATGAACTACCAGGTCGACATCCGCTACGACGACTACGGCACCGACAACGTCAAGATCATGGAGGCCTACGGATGCTCGGGACGCCGCGTGTTCGCCCCTGACGAGATCCGCCCGGCCCTGGAGTGGGCCCGCAAGCAGGCGGCGGCCACCAGCCGGCCGGTCCTGGTCGAGATCATGATCGAGCGCGAGGCCAACACCCCGCACGGCCCGGCGATCGACGCGGTCCGCGAGTTCGAGCCGCTGCCCGAAGCACTGCTGGAAGCACTGCCCGAAGCACGGCCGGAAGCGCTGGTGTGAGGACGGTGTCCAGCGCGGGCCACGTCCTGCTGGCCACGGACAAGTTCAAGGGCTCCCTGACGGCCGCCGAGGCCACCGCGCACCTGGCGGCGGGCCTGCGGCGCGCCGTACCGGGCCTGGGCATCCGCACCATCCCGGTCGCCGACGGCGGCGAGGGCACGGTCGACGCGGCCGTCGAGGCGGGCTTCGCCAGGGTCCTGACCCGCGCCACCGGCCCCACCGGCGCCCCGATCGAGGCGGAGTTCGCCGTCCGCGGCGACACGGCGGTGATCGAGGTCGCCGAGGCCTCGGGCCTGCGCGGCCTCCCGCGCGGCGAGGCGGCACCGCTGTCGGCGAGCTCGTACGGCACCGGTGAGCTGATCCGCGCCGCACTGGACGCGGGGTGCACGCGCATCATCCTCGGCCTCGGCGGCAGTGCCTGCACCGATGGGGGAGCGGGGCTGGTGCAGGCGCTCGGGGCCCGGTTGCTTGACGCGGACGGCGAGGAGCTGCCGCCCGGCGGGGCGGCGCTGGCCCGGCTGGCGCGGGTGGACCTGACGGAGTCGGTGAGGATCAGGGAGCTGATCGTGGCCTGCGATGTCGACAACCCGCTGCTCGGCCCGAACGGCGCGGCGGCGGTGTACGGGCCGCAGAAGGGCGCGACGGCGGAGGATGTGGCGCTGCTGGATGCCGCGCTCGCGAATTGGGCAAGAGTCGTCACCAACTCCACCACCTATACTGATTTCGCCCAAACCCCCGGCGCCGGCGCGGCAGGCGGCATCGGCTTCGCCGCCCTCGCCCTCCTCGGCGCGCGCCTGGAACCCGGCATCGACATCGTCCTGGACCTCGCCGACTTCCCCGCCAAAGCCGCCGGCGCGCGCCTGATCATCACCGGCGAGGGGTCCCTGGACCGCCAGTCCCTGCGCGGCAAGGCTCCCGCCGGCGTCGCGCGGGCCGCCGCCCGCAGCGGCGTGCCCGTCGTCGCGGTGGCCGGGGTCTGCACCCTGACTCCCGCCGAGCTCGAGGCCGCCGGGTTCCGGGCCGCCTACGCGCTCGCCGACCTCGAGCCCGACCTCGATCGCTGCGTCCTCGACGCCGGCCCGCTCCTGGAGCGGCTCGCGGCCGGCCTGCCTGTCGACACCATCACCGGAGCGGCTTCATGACCACGCAGACCCCGTCCTACGACCTCGTCCTGCGCTCCACCCGCGCCGTGCTGCCCGACGGCGTGCGGCCGGCCGCCGTGGCGGTGCGCCGTGGGCGCATCGCCGCAGTCGGGGAGCACCGGGCGGCCTTCGACGCGCGCGTCGAGCTCGACCTCGCCGACACCGCGCTGCTGCCCGGCCTGGTGGACACGCACGTCCACGTCAACGAGCCCGGCCGGACCCGCTGGGAGGGCTTCGCCTCGGCGACCCGGGCGGCGGCGGCCGGCGGCGTCACCACGCTGATCGACATGCCGCTCAACTCCATCCCGCCGACCGTGGACGCCTCCGCGCTGGACGTCAAGCGCAAGGCGGCCGACGGGAAGTGCGTCATCGACGTCGGATTCTGGGGCGGCGCGATCCCGGGCAATACCGCCGAGCTGCGTCCGCTGCACGACAAGGGAGTGTTCGGATTCAAATGCTTCCTGGCCGATTCCGGCGTCGAGGAGTTTCCCGCGCTGACCGTCCAGGAAATGCATGAGGCATTGCGCGAGATCGCCCGGTTCGACGGCCTTCTCATCGTCCATGCCGAAAACGCCGACGTGCTGCGCGCCGCGCCTTCCAGTACCCGCTATCGCGATTTCCTCGCCTCGCGTCCGGCCGCCGCCGAAGACAGCGCCATCGCCGCCGTCATCGACGCCGCCCGGGCTCACGGCGCCCGGGTCCACATCCTGCATCTGGCCGCCGCCGAGGCCGTGCCGCGCCTGGCCGCCGCGAAGGCCGCCGGGGTGCGCGTCACCGCCGAGACCTGCCCGCACTACCTCACCTTCAGCGCCGCCGAGATCGACGACGGCGCCACGCAGTTCAAGTGCTGTCCGCCGATCCGCGGGAGCGAGGACCGCGAGGCGCTGTGGCACGCGCTCGGAAGCGGGGTGATCGACGTCGTCGTGTCCGACCACTCGCCCTCCACCCCCGACCTCAAGCGCCTGGACTCCGGCGACTTCGCCGCGGCCTGGGGCGGCATCTCCTCGTTGCAGCTGGGGCTGCCGGCGGTGTGGACCGGCGCGCGGGCCCGCGGGTTCGGGCTGGCCGACGTCGTGCGCTGGATGGCCACCCGGCCCGCCGAGCTGGCAGGGCTGCCGGCCAAGGGCCGCATCGCCGTGGGCTGCGACGCCGACCTGGTGGCCTTCGACCCCGACGCCGCCTTCACCGTCGACCCGGCGGCCCTGCACCACAAGAACCCCGTCACGCCCTACGCCGGCCGCGAACTGCACGGCGTCGTACGTGCCACCTACCTGCGCGGCGAGCCGGTCACCGAGGCCCCGCGCGGACGATTCCTCACGCACCCGGAGGCCCGATGAGCGACACCCCGTCCTTCACCCAGCTGACCGACCTCGCCGCCCGGGACGTCGGCGGCGCGGTGGTCTGGGCCAACGACGAGTTCTTCGGCGAGAAGGAGTCGCTGATCCGGCCCGAACCACCGACCTTCTCCCCGGCCACCTTCGGCCACAAAGGCCAGATCGTCGACGGCTGGGAGACCCGCCGCCGGCGCCCCGGCGGACCCGGCGTCGAGGGCACCGAGCACGACTCGGCGATCGTGCGGCTCGGCCTGCCCGGCGTGATCCGCGGCGTCACCGTCGACACCGCCTTCTTCGTCGGCAACTACCCGCCCTTCGCACGCGTCGAGGCGGTCAGCATGCCCGGCTTCCCGACCCCGGCGGAGCTGCTGGCCGCCGAGTGGACCGAGATCGTGCCGGCCAGCGCGCTGTCCGGGGACAGCGAGCACCACTTCGCCGTCGAGGGCACAGGGGCCGGCCGCCGGTTCACCCACGTGCGCCTCGCCATGATCCCCGACGGCGGGATCGCCCGCTTCCGGGTCCACGGCGAAGCCGTCCCCGACCCCGCCTTCCTGGCCGGCCTGCCGGTGGATCTCGCGGCCCTGACCAACGGCGCGCGCATCGTGGCCGCGTCCAACATGTTCTTCTCCGCGCCGGAGAACCTGATCAAACCGTCCGAGTCGCGGGTCATGGGCGAGGGCTGGGAGACGGCGCGCCGCCGCGACGCCGAGGGGGACTGGATCGAGGTCCGGCTGGTGGCCCAGGGGGTCCCGGCGCTGATCGAGATCGACACCGCCAACTACAAGGGCAACGCCCCGGACCACGTCGTCCTGCTCGGCGCGGACCGGCCCGGCCGGGAAGCCGGTTCGGACTGGTTCGAGGTGATCGGGCAGACCCGCGTGCTCCCGGACTACAAGCACCGGTTCCGCATCCAGGACGCGCGTCCCGTGACGCATCTGCGCCTGGAGGTGCGTCCCGACGGGGGAGTGGCACGGCTGCGCGCCTTCGGCAGCCTCACCGAGGCCGGCCTGGCCGCCGTCCGCACCCGGTGGGCGGAGCACGCATAGCACAAAGGACACCCGGTATGGCATTCCCTCGCCGTAGGAATTCGACGGCGAGGGTATCGCCATGCCCATTTCGCTTTTCGCAGGGAACTGTACTGTGGGAAAGTACGAATTCTGCTCAGCTATTGAAAAATTCGATGACTGTCATTGACCGGGTGTCCGGCGGCGGACTAGCTTCGCATCCAATAGGTTAACAGCTCACGAAATACCCGCCCGGAACGGATGTCGGCCTCGCCCCCCGTTTCCGCACGCACAGCGCGCACGGCTCAGCGATAAACCCCTCACGCCAAGGGAGCCCCTCCATGAGCACATCCGAAAGCGGCACGCGCGATTCCGTCCGACCTCCGGTACCACCGGGCCACCCGGGCCACCCGCGCCGATCGGACCACCCAGGCAACCATGACCGCTCGGTCCATCCCGTCGACGAGGTCCTGCCGGCGCCCCGGCTCACCGTCCTGGGCCTGCAGCACCTGTTCATCATGTACGCCGGCGCCATCGCCGTCCCGTTCGTCGTCGGCGGCGCGCTCAAGCTCAGCTCGGCCACGATCGCCCTGCTGGTGAACGCCGACCTGCTGGTCGCCGGCATCGCCACGCTGATCCAGGCGGTCGGCGTGGGCAAGCTGTTCGGGGTGCGGCTGCCGGTGGTGGCCGGCGCCACGTTCACCGTCATCCCGCCGATGATCACCATCGCCGCGAAGTTCGGCGGGGAGAAGGGCCTGCCCTACGTCTACGGCGCGATGCTGTGCTCGGGGGTGTTCGGCCTGCTGGTGGCCAAGCCGTTCGCCAAGGTGATCCGCTTCTTCCCGCCGCTGGTGGCCGGGATCGTGATCACCGTCATCGGACTGTCGCTGATCGGGCCGGCCGCGGCGATGATCGCCGGGCACGACACCGAGGACCCGCACTACGGCCAGGTCTCGCACATCATGGTCGCCTTCGCCGTGGTCTTCGGCATCCTGGTGCTGGCCCGCACGCTGCGCGGCTTCCTCGGCCAGATCGCCCCGCTGCTGGCCATCGTCGCCGGCAGCCTGCTGGCCCTGTTCACGCACAGCTGGTCGGGCACCACCCGCACGCACTCCTGGGACCTGTCCGGCGTCGGCCACGCCGACTGGCTGGGCTTCGCAGCGCCCTTCCACTTCGGCGCGCCGCGCTTCGACGCCGCCGCGGTCATCTCGATGTGCATCGTCATGCTGGTCACCTACACCGAGTCCACCGCCGACATGATCGCGGTCGCCGAGATGACCGGCAAGGAGCTCACCGGCTCGGACATCACCCGCGGCCTGGCCGCCGACGGCCTGTCGGCGCTGCTGGGCGGCTCCATGAACTCCTTCCCCGACACGCTGTTCGCCGAGAACGTCGGCCTGGTCCAGATGACCGGCGTGCGCTCCCGCTGGGTCACCGCGGTCACCGGCGCCATGCTGGTGGTGATGGGGGTGGTGCCCAAGGTCGGCGCGTTCGTGGCGGCCGTGCCGGAGTTCGTGGTCGGCGGCGCGGCGCTGGTGATGTTCGCGACCGTCACCGCCGTGGGCATCCAGACGCTGAAGAAGGTCGAGTTCGCCGGCAACCACAACCTGCTGGTCGTGGCCACCTCGCTGGGCCTGTCGCTGCTCCCGGCCTACGCCATGGACCGCTTCGGGAACTCCATCTTCTTCGAGAGGTTCCCGGACTGGGCCCAGATCGTCTTCGGCAGCCCGATCACCATCGCGGTGGTGGCCGCCTTCACTCTGAACCTGGTGTTCAACCACCTCGGCGGCGGGGCCGCGCTCCCGGTGCTCACGGCGCGGCCAGCGCCGGGATCCGACGCAGTGCCAGCGCCAGCAATCCCGCGATCCCCAGCAGCGAGCCCGCTACCGTGACCACCCCGGGCCAGCCGTCGGCCGACCACGCGCGGCCGCCCAGGCTCCCGAACACCGACGAGCCGGCGTAGTACGAGAACAGATAGAACGCCGCGGCCTGGCTGGGGCTGGCTCCCGACGCGTGCGAGCGCGCCGTGACCCAGCCGCTGGCCAGGCCGTGCACGGCGAAGAACCCGACGGTCAGCGCCGCGATCCCGACGATGACCACCGGCAGCGACCCGGTCAGCGTCAGCAGCACCCCGCCGAAGGCGACCGCGCAGCCGAACGGCGCGATCGCCCGCCGCCCCAGCCGGTCGGCCAGCCGGCCGGACACCGTGGAGCTGACCGTCCCCAGCGAGTACGTCAGGAATATCAGGCTCACCAGCCCGACCCCCAGATGGAACGGCGCGGCGGTGAGCCGGAACCCCACGGCGTTGAACACCGCGACCAGCGCCCCGACCGCGCAGGCGCCGAGCGCGTACAGCGCGAGCAGCGCCGGGTCCGCCAGGGCGCGGCGCTGCATGGCCAGCACCGTCCGGCCCCGCAGCCGCGTCGCGACGAAGTGCCGCGACGGCGGCAGGGTGACCGCGACGATGACGGCGCAGACCACGGAGACCGCCGCCGCGGCCAGCAGCGCCCACCGCCACCCGGCCGCCTCGGCGATCGGCGCGGTCACCAGGCGCGCGGACATCCCGCCGATCGCGGTGCCGCCGATGTACAGGCCCGCGGCGCGCGCCTGGGCCGAGGGATGCATCTCCTCGCGCAGATAGGCGGTGGCCACCGCCGGCAGCCCGGCCAGCGCCACCCCGGTCAGCAGCCGCAGAGCGATCAGCGAGTCCCAGGTCGGAGCCGCCGCGCAGGCGAGTGCCAGCACCGCCGAGGCCGCCATGGAGAAGCGGATCAGGACCGTGCGGCCCAGCGCCTCGGACAGCGGGCCGAAGACCAGCAGTGCCAGGGCCAGGCCGACGGTGGTCGCCGAGACCGACAGCGTGCTCTGGGCCGGCGAGACGTGGAAGGCGCGGACCAGGTCGGGGAGCAGGGCCTGGGTGTCGTAGAGGAGGACGAAGGTGGCGATGCCGGCGGCGAACAAGGCGGTGAGGACGCGTCGGAACTCGGGGGTGCCGGGCAGGTGTCCTTGGTGGCCCAGCTGTGCCGGGTGCTCGACTGTGGTCACTCCACGATCGTGGCTCGGCCGCCTTCATGCGTCCAATGAAGGAAACGGCCCCTCTCGATGCGTGATGCGTATCGAGGCGCGTATCGTGGACACCGTGCTGCTGCGTGACCTCAGCTGGTTCGTCGCCCTGGCCGACCACCGCCACATGACCGACACCGCCGCGATCCTGGGCGTCAGCCAGCCGACGCTCTCGCGCGCGCTGGCCCGGGTGGAGGCCGAGCTGGGCACCCGGCTGTTCGAGCGCGCGCCGGACGGCGTCACGCCGAACCCGAACGGCGAGCTGGTCGTCGCCGCGGCCCGCGACCTGCTCGCGCGTTATGAGCAGCTGACCACCGAGCTGTCGGCCCGGCTGGATCCCGACGGCGGCGTGGTCCGCCTGGCGTTCCTGGACTCGATGGGCACCTCGCTGGTCCCGCGGATCCTCCGGGCGTTCCACGAGCACGCGCCCGGCGTCCGAGTCCTGCTGAGCCAGGAGCCCGGCCACGCGATCCAGGCCGATCTGCGCACCGGCGCCGCCGAGCTCGCGATGACCTTCCCCCGGCCGCCCGGCGACTTCGGCTGGCTGCCGCTGCACCGCGAACGGCTGGTCCTGGCGGTGCCCCCGACGCACCGGCTGCGGGACCGCAAGCGCGTCGCACTCAGCGAACTCGCCGAGGAGGAGCTGGTCATGACCCCGGTCGGCTTCGGCTTCCGGACTCTGCTCGACGGCCTGCTGGCCGAGGCCGGCGTCGTACCCCGGATCTCGTTCGAGAGCGCCGACCTGTCGACCATCGAGGGCCTGGTCGCGGCCGGGCTCGGCGTCGCGGTGATCCCGGAGCAGCTCGCGGGGGTCAGCGGGACGATCGCGATCGCCCTGACCACCCCGGCCGCCCGCCGCACGGTCGGGCTGACGTGGCGGACGGACCAGGAGTTGGCGCCGGCGGCGGAGAGGTTCAAGGCGTTCGTCGAGAGTCAGTGGCCTGAGCCCTGACGGCCGAGTGGCGTCTTCGGAGACCGGACGCTATTCGGCGACCAGCGGGGAGACCGGCCGTTCGAAGAAGGTCTCCAGGACTACCGTGGCCTGCGTCCCGCTGACGCCCTCGATCGTGTAGAGCCGCCGCAGCACGTCCTGGAGCTGTTCGGTCGTCGCGGTCCTGACCTTCGCCAGCACAGTCGCGCTGCCCGCGACGATGTGCGCCTCCACGATCTCCGGGATCGCGGCGAACCGATCGCCGGAGTCTCCCATCCAGGCGGTCGAGTCGATCGAGACGTAGGCCAGCACCGCGCCGCCGACTGCCGCCGGGTCCACCTCGGCGGCGGTGCGGCGGATCACCCCGCGCTCGCGCAGTTTGCGGACGCGCTCGTGCGCGGCCCCGGCGGACAGGCCGACCGCCTGGCCGAGGGCGGCGTAGGACTCGGTGGCGTCTTCCTGCAAGCGGGCCAGCAGCAGCCGGTCGATGTGATCCACTCGGGTTCCCTTCGGTCATCGTCGAGATTGACCATATCTGATTCAGCGATATAGGCTCAACGCCAGATGCAGTTCAGATCACACTTCGAGGGGCCCACTCCCATGCCAGTCGACTTCCCCGTCCGCTACGAAGCCTTCGACGACCGGTTCCGCACCGGCCGCTGCATGAACGGCGACGCGGGCTTCGAGGTGATCTTCTCCGGCGGACGCTGGGTGGAAGGGCCGATCTACGTGCCCGCGTGGCGGCAGCTGATCTGGAGCGACATCCCGAACGACAGGATGCTGCGCTGGGACGAGGCCTCCGGCGCGGTCAGCGTCTTCCGCGAGAAGGCCGGCCACCCCAACGGCAACACCCTGGACCGCCAGGGCCGCCTGATCACCTGCGAGCAGGGCAACCGCCGGGTCACCCGCACCGAGCACGACGGCACGATCACCGTGCTCGCCGACCGCTGGGCCGGCAAGCGCCTCAACAGCCCGAACGACGCAACGGTGAAGTCCGACGGCGCGATCTACTTCTCCGACCCCGACTTCGGCATCACCAGCGACTACGAGGGCTACCGCGCCGACAGCGAGATCGGCGCGAACAACGTCTACCGCATCGACCCGCACACCGGCGCCGTCGACCTCGCCGCCGACGGCTTCGGCGCCCCCAACGGCCTGGTGCTCTCCGCCGACGAGCGGCAGCTGTTCGTCTCCGACACGCGCGGCGGCTGCATCCGCGTCTTCGACGTGCGCCCGGACGGCACCCTGTCGGACGGCGAGGTCTTCGCCGAGGCCGCGGCGCGCGACGGCGCGCGCTTCGACAACCTCCGGTTCGACGACGCCGGCCGGCTGTGGGCCGCGGCCATGGGCGACGGCGTGCACTGCTACGACCCGGACGGCACCCTGCTCGGGCGCCTCATCGTCCCGGAGACCGTCGCCAACATCAGCTGGGGCGGCGCGAAGCGCAACCGGCTGTTCATAGCGGCCGAGACCAGCGTGTACTCGCTGGTCATGGCGGTCACCGGCACGCACCCGACCGGGCCGGGGGCCAGGCCGTGGCTGGATCGCGCGGACGCGGACGCGGTCTGACCACCGCGCTGAGCCTGCACGACGCGGGCTTGTCCGACGCGGTCGCCGGCTGCGGAGTGGCGACGGCGGAGCTGGCCTACCACAACGTGTACGGCACGCAGATCTGCTATCTGCAACGGCCCGCGGTGGACTGTTCAGGATGCTGATGGGAAATACGCCGGGCTGTACAGCTCCTGAATGTGCAGAGCCGGAAGGCCTGAGATTTCGAGGATGTAGGACTTCGTAGCGCAGCGTTGGCGGGGTGCGCGGCCGTGGGGCCATGCCGTGCTGCCGACGTGCAGGGTGCGGCGGGTCAGCGCGAGGCCTGCTTCGGTCATCGCGTAGCCGATGGGATGGTCGGCGTCCTGGACCGCGCGGTCGATGGCCGGATCGAGGTCAGAGCGCGCTGTGACGATGTTCTCTGAGACCGGCTCACCGGTGTCGGTGAGCAGACGGGAATGGCGAAGCCAGTAGGCCTGTGCCTCGGGTTCGGGGCCGGCCAAAGCATCTCGCGGCTCCTCGCGCAGCTCCGCCGCCTCGACAAGGACGCAACTGTCCACCTGCGTCGTGAGCTCGCATCCGGCGACCGCCTCCAACAACGGCGTGGTCAACCCGCCGTTGGCGAGGATCATCCGCGTCGCGGGCGCCGAGAAGCCCGCGATGCCGTGATGAAGTCCGGAATGAATGCCCGGCATGGTGTGCTCGCCTTCTTGGTAGGCATGGCGAAGCGGGCTCGCGCTTGGTGGCGGAGCTTCGCAGAGGATTGATGTCGCGTCTGCGGACGTAAGAGTAGAGGGGGATGCTGTACATTTCCCTCAGATGTCCCACGATCCGCCCATTAATAGGTAGGTACGAGTATTGATACACATCGTACGCGGGATGCGCGGGCATGCTCACCGTATCAAGGCTCTGATGAGCTATGCGTTGAGGTGAGAGGTGCGGGGGGAGTCAGCGGTTGTGAAGCGTGTCTGCTGGCAGGCTCCCGAAGGCGCTGCGGTAATAGGCGGCGAAGCGGCCCGGGTTCCAGAATCCCCACGAGGCGGCGATCTGGGTGACGGTAGTGGTCTCCGGGTTTGCGGCTCGCAGGTCGTCGTGGGCGTGTTGCAACCGTATCCGACGCAGGTAGGCGGTGGGCGTTGTGTTCAGGTGGTGATGGAATGCCAGCTGTACTGCGCGGATGCTGGTGCCGGCTGCCGCGGCGATGTCGGCGGCGCTGATGTCCTCGGAGGCGTGCTCTTGGAGGAAGGCCATGGCACGGCGCAGCATGCGCGGGTGCGCGTCGCGCCGGTCGGCGCTGCCGGGCTCGACCGACGCGGTGTTGGGGAACACGCTCAACGCAGTGGCTGCCAGCAGTCTGGCCGCGGCGTGGGTCACCAGGGGCTGGTCGCCGGCCGAGGCGGCGACGTCGTCGACGTAGGCGCTGGTGCGCAACCACAAGTCGGTGTCGATGGCGGTGGCCGGGCCGTAGCCGGTGAAGCGGATCTGCCTGTCCGGGCCGCCTGGTGTGCCTTGGGCGACTTCGTCGATGAGGGACTCGTCCAAGACGGTGTAGTCCATCTAGGGGTGGGCCAGGTCCGCATCCAGAAAATGGTCCGGCTGGACGGCGAGGAATACGTCGCCGCCGGCGTAGGTGCGGCTGGTGTGGCCGACGTGGTAGGTGACGGCGCCGGTGCGTATGTGACCGAAGTACAGCGCCTGGAGGGGATCGCCCCGCACGTTGGAGTTGATGCTGAAGGTGAAGTCGTGACGTTGCGCCTTGGACGTCATGGTCTGCTGGCTTACCCGGATGAAGTTGTAATCCGGGTTGGGCGTGAAGCGCCGAACGTTGTACATCTCGGAGAAGATCTGGCGGATCGTCTCCACATCGGTGGCCTCGAGGACTGTCATGGCCGTCATCCTTGTATGCGGGAAGGCGGCCGCGTGGCCGACTGCTTCTCCCGAGCCGCCTATGGTCAGCACCGGTCAAGTAACCGGCCGAAGCCAACGCTTTACGTACTGCGGCGTTCGCATTCCGGGTTGAGGTACTTGAATGCTTAATGTGAAGTTGTCGTTAGCGGCGGCTCCCGGCAGGGCTTCAACGTGCACCCGGGGCGGGCGCCGCGCCAACCAGTGAAGCAGCGGCAAGGCGGTGAGCTTGATGGCTAGCCAATTCACCTGTACCTCCACTAACAATAATGGCACCGCCGTAGTTCGCCCTACCGGAGATGTGGACCTGGCCACGGTCGATGAACTGTGGCTTCACGTCGCCTACCACCTGAATCCCTCGGCGCTGGTGGTCCTGGACTGTTCTGGCATCACCTTCTTCGGCACGGCCGGGCTGCACCTGATCGAGCGCGCCGACAGCGCCGCGCGGGAGCTCGGTGGCCTGTTCGTCCTCGCCTGTGTCGGCGAGTGCGTCTCGCTGCTGCTGAGGCTTGCCGACCTGACCGGCACGTTCGCGACGGTGCCGACTGTCGCTGACGCCATCGACCCGCTCCAGCGCGCAAAGGACGTTCACGGAGCCTCGTACTGGACGCCGGGACCAGACAGGGGACTGGCAACGGGGTGAATCGCCACGCGGCGATCGGGAGCCATGGTTGATTGTCGGCATGCGGGGTACACGCCGCCGAACGTCGTCCTGAGCACCTTCAGCACGGGACAGCACGATGCGAAGGAGCTCCCTGTGGATCAGCCTGCGAACGATCCGTCCTGCCCAGTACGGCCTGACGATCAGCCGACGGCCTTCTCGCCGGTTCAGGTTGCCGAGGACGTCGTCGGCGCCGCATGGATCCGTGAACTGATGTCAGCTGTCGAGGATGCCGAAACAGCGGTGAGAGCCTGTTTGCATTTGCGCGCGCAGGCTCTGGCAGAGCTGCGCGAGGCGCTGAGGTCCGCAGACCCGTACCGAATCTCCGACGCGCAGATGGCGATGGACACGGCAGTGCGTGATCTGGCCGAGAGCATGGCTACGCGCAACGGAGTGAACGACCTGCTCGCCAGGGAGCGAACGGATCGTCCCTGGGTCGAGTGGCTGCGCCTGAGCGGGGCGCGGTAGCCGACGATGACCGGCGCCCATTGTGGGCAGCGCCATCGGCTGACGCACGTGGGCGCCGGAGTCGGCCGGTCTCTCAGGAGATCTTCGCGTCCTCGGTGGCGGAGTGCTCCAGGTCGAAGACCGTCGTGCACTCAGGACAACGCTTGGCCGCTACGGGGATCTTCATGGCGCACGCGGGACAGTCCTTCTCCGTCGCCGCCTGTTCGCGATCGAAGAGGTGGATCAGGCGGCTGAACGGCGAGACGATGGCGAAGTACATCACGGCTGCGGCTATCACGAACGAGAACGCTTCGGTGAGGAACGCCCCGTAGGTGAACGCGTGGCGCCTGATCGTGAAGCTGAGATGGTCGAAGTTCGGGGCGGCGCCGATCGCCCCCAGCAGCGGGGTGATGAACGATGCGACGAACTGTTTGATCAGGGAGCTGAACAGCGAACCGACGACGACCGCCACAGCCAGGTCGACCAGGTTGCCGCGCAGGATGAACTTTCGGAATCCAGTCATCGGGTCCTGGTGACCGGCAAAGCGTGGTTCATGCGTATGCGTGTTCGTGAGTTGATGAGGAGTTCGTCCGTCCGGGCCGTGGCTGATCGTCGCCGAGACGCGCGCGTCCAGGAAGCGGCGTTTGAGCTCGATGAGGTCGGCCGGGATGTCCGGTTCGGTCGTGGCGTCGATGGTGCCGGCCTTCTGTTCTCGCTACAGGCTGTCAGTTCCTCCACCGCTTGCGAGCCTCCGCGGCGTCGTCGAAGACCGGCAACACGCCTGTCAGTCCGGATAGCTTCAGCACGCGGGTTACCGCCTTGGAGGGTCTGATCAGCGCGAACTGCGTGTTCGTACTCATGGAGCGGTAGAAGGCCCGCAGCAGCGACTGAAGGCCTGCCGAGTCCAGGAAGGTGACGTCGTGGCAGTCAGTGACCACAATGGTGGAGTTTTCCAGCTGGCCGGACAGCTTGTTCCACAACGCGTCGGAGGCGGCGAGGTCGATCTCGCCGGCCAGTGTGACCACCGCGGTCCCGTCTTCGGTGTGGTGGGTGCATGAGAAGTTCGGCATGGTGGCTCTCCTTTCTGGCCGGGCGTGCCTCGTACTTGTCCAGCAGGTGTCGGATCCAGTGGCCGCCAGCACTTCGGCGGCCACCGGGGTCATCCCTTCTGCGCGTCGCTGCTGGTGTTACCTGGAGGCGGTCAGGCGTTGATCGCCTTCTTGCCGTTGGCGGTGATGGCGACCTTGCGGGGCTTGGCCTTCTCCGAGATGGGGATGCGCAGGGTGAGCACGCCGGCGTCGTAGTCGGCCTTGATGTTCTCCGAGTCCAAGGTGTCGCCGAGGAACAGCTGTCGGGAGAACACCCCGAGGGGCCGTTCGCAGACCTGCATCTCGACCTCGCCGGTGGTGGTGGGGCGGCGTTCGGCCTTGACGGTCAGCACGTTGCGCTCGATGTCGATGTCGATCGCGTCCAGGGACACGCCGGGCAGGTCGAAGCAGACCACGAACTCGCCGTCCGCGCGCCAGGCGTCCAGGGGCATCGGGTTCGGGCGGGTCCACGTGCCCGCGGCGGTGGTCCCGAGCAGCTGGGTGGCGATGCGGTCCAGGTCACGGAACGGGTCGGTGCGCATCAACATGGGGGTCACCTCCAGTGTGTGTCCGAGCCGGGGGTCGACTCGCTGACACACACCGGTATAGCATGTCATCGGAGCGACGACAAGCGGCACCGTCGCCGAAAGGATGACGACGATGAACAATGCGGGCCCTACAGGGATGGGAGGCAGAAGTGCGGACATTGCCCGTGAGCTCTAGCTCTAGAGGAACCGCTGTCAGGACACCGAGGTGCCGATCGCGCGGCCGGCAGCGAAGGTGACGCCCGCAGCGAGCACCCCGACCAGTACCTGCCGCAGACCTGAACGCAGTGCCGAACGTCCGTTGAGCGCGCCGATCCCCGCGCCCACGGCGAACATCGCCAGTATGGCCAGGGTGATGGCGGTCGCCAGGGCGGCCGTGCCCGCGCCGATCAGATAGGGCAGGACCACGACGAAGGCTCCGAGCGCGAAGGCCAGGAGGCTGGAGACCGCCGCTGACCACGGCGAGCCGAGGGCCTCCGGGTCCAGGCCGAGTTCCTCGCGGGCCAGGGTGTCCAGTGCCACGCTCCGGTCGGCCATGATGCGTTCGGCGACGGCTTCGGCCTCGGTCCGGCCCAGGCCCTTGGCCCGGTAGAGCAGGACGAGTTCGGCCTGCTCCTCTTCCGGGTTCTCCTCGAGCTCCTGGGCTTCGAGGGAGATCTCGCGCTCGTACATCTCGCGCTGGCTCGACATCGAGACGAACTCGCCCGCCGCCATCGAGAACGATCCGGCCAGCAGTCCGGCGATGCCGGCCAGCAGGATCGCGCTGTGCGAGGAGCCGGAGCCGGCGAATCCCATGACCAACGCGGTGTTCGAGACCAGACCGTCGCTGACGCCGAACACCCCCGCGCGAAGCGCCCCCGATCGGTCGCCGCGGTGCCAGCCCTCGCGGTGCTCGATCTGCCGGCGCGGATCGGGTTTGCCGCCCTCGATGAGCTTGGCCAGGGTGCGGGCGTGGCCGCGTTCGTCCGCGGCCATGCCCGGGGCGGCGTCGGGGTCCCGGTCGTAGACCCCGGCATCGGCCCGTTCAGCGCGCTCGATCATCGGCAGGATGGTCTGTGTGGACAGCCGCCGCGCCGCCGCGCTGAGGACTCTGGTGCGCAGGCTGGGCCGTCCCGGCGGCGGCACCTCAGCGCCGGCGTCGCGCAGCTTCGCCGTCCAGTGGGCCGCGTGCTTGTGCTCGATGCCGGCGAGCTCTTCGAAGATCTTGCGCCGCTCACCCGACTCGGCTTCGGCAAGCCGCGAGTACAGCGCCTCGGCGTCCCGCTCGCTGGCGAGGAGTTCCCGCCAATGCCGCACTCGGTCGGCATCTGACTCAGTACCCGTCCTCATCTTCGCCTCGCTTCGTATCACGCCTGCCGGCGCGCTTGTGTCTGAGCAGCCGGTCCCTGTCCCTGTCCCTGGCGCGGCTTCGGGGCGAGGCCGCGCATCGCCGCCTCCACGATCGCGTCCGCCGCGTCGTCCGTCAGTGGGGCGTGCCCGGCCATCAGCCGGTACATCGCCGGGCCGAAGATCAGATCCAGTCCCACGTCGGGGTCGAGGTCCGCGGACAGCTCGCCGCGGGCGACCCCGCGGTCCCAGGTCGGCGCGACCATGGCCCGGCGCTCGGCGACCAGGTGGTCGCGCAGTTCGGCGGCGACCGCCGGATCGGTCTGCGCTTCGGCGACCAGTTGGGCGAACACCCCTCCGCTCGCCCCGGCGTAGAACCGCATCAGCCCTCGCAGCGTCAGCCGGAAGTCCTCCAGCGCCGAACCGGCGTCCGGCGCCGGCGCCGTGGCGGACATCTCCGACAAGAACGCATCCACCGCGACCGCGTACTTACTCGGCCACCACTTGTAGATCGTCGCCTTGCTCACCCCGCTGCGCTCGGCGATCCGGTCCGTCGTCATCGCCCGCAGCCCGACCTCGGACAGCAATTCCCAGGTCGCCCGCAGCACGGACTGCCGGGCCCGCTCGCTGCGGGGCCGGCCTGGCCGCCGGGGTACGGAGGGCCCCGACTCGACCGGGTTCGCCTGAGTCGACGCCGTCACCTGGGAGGGCGGCCCGGTACTGGTCACCGGTGCTCACCTGCTTTGTCGTTGACGGAAACCGCGCCGTCAGGCCCGTTGCCCATCCGTTCCAGCACCTGGAAGAGTGCGGCGATGTCACGCCCGCCATAGCCTTGCTTGCGCGCCTCGGCCAGGGCTTCGTCCGTGCTGTGCGCCGCGGGCAGTGGCACACCGAGTTCGTCGCCGGCCTCCAGAGCCAGGCCGATGTCCTTCTGCATCAGCTGCACGTCGAACCAGGCCTGCTGGGGGAGATCCAGCATGAGCGGGGCGCGCGCCTTCATGGCCGGGGAGCCGATCGCGCTGCCCGTCATCACCTCGGCGGCCAGTTCCGGGTCGATACCGCCGCGCTCGGCGAGCAGCAGGCCCTCGCTGAAGGCGAGCGTCTGGGCTCCGAGGCTGATGTTGACGGCGAGTTTCAGCAGAAGCCCGTGACCGTTGTCACCGATGTGGGTGACCGTGCTGCCGAGCTGTCGCAGCAGCGGCTCCACGGCTTCGAAGGCCTCCCGCGGGCCGCCGACCATGATGGCCAGGCTGCCCTCCTCGGCGGCGGGGACGCTGCCGGAGACCGGGGCGTCCAGCATGCGCGCGCCGAGCGAGCGCACCCGTCGTGCCAGATCGCGGCTGGCCCGCGGGCTGACGGTGCTCATGTCGACGTAGACCTCGCCCTCGGCGAGGCCGGCCAGGATCCCGTCCGGGCCGGTCGCGACGCTGTCCAGCGCACCGTCGTCGGTCACCATGCTGAAGACGACTTCCGCCGACTCGGCCACCTCGCGGGGCGTGTCGCGCCATCGCAGGCCGCGCTCGACGAGCTCCGCCGCCTTCGACGGCGTGCGGTTGGTGCCGTATACCTCGTGGCCCGCGGCGACCAGGCGGCCGGCCAGCCGGCCGCCCATCGCTCCGAGACCGACGAATCCGATCGTGGTCATCGTGGTGTCCTCTCGGCTCAGCGGCTCTCGAACTCGTTCACATCCTCGTCGAAGAGGTGCAGTTCCGCCGCTGCGAGGGGTGGTTCTCCTGGGACGCACGTTGCCCATGGCGATCTCTCGCAGAATAGAAACTGAACCTACAGTTTATAAACGCGGTTGGCTCCGCTGTCATTCCTTATCAAGCGGACCTGGTTTCCAACGTGCATCGGGACCGAAGCTTCCCGGCTACTTCGCCGGGGCCACGGTCGGGAAGACCAGCGAGGCCCGGGCGATGGTGTGGCTGTCGATCTCGAAGTTGAGCAGGGCGCCGCTGGTAGTCGCGCCGAGTCCGGTGGTGGGCTCGTCGAGGGCGGTGATGGTGATGTAGTAGTCGTGGATGCCGGAGCCGACCGGCGGGGCCGCGCCGATGTAGCGGTCCATGCCGGCGTCGCCTTCGAGCTGGATTGCTCCGCTGGGCAGGGTGGTGGAGTCGAGTGTGCCCGCGTTCTCCGGCAGGCTGGTGGTGGTGGCCGGGATGTTCTCGACGATCCAGTGGAAGAAGCCGGCCTGGGTCGGCGCCTCCGGGTCGTACATCGAGACCACGAAGCTCTTGGTCTGCTTGGGGAAGCCGTACCAGGACAGCTCCGGCGAGATGTCCTTGCCGCCGGGTACTCCGAAGATGCCCGACCACTGCGCGAGCGGCAGCGGGTGGCCGTTGTGCGCGGTGGTGCTGTATGCCCTGAAAGAGGGCACCTTCGGCAGGAACTCGTACGGGTTCGGCAGGTCGTGGTGGCGGGACGGGCCGCCGTGGTCCCCGGCGGCGGCCGACGCGCCGCTCGCGGCGGCGCTGCCGGCGCCGAAGGTGTAGGCGGCGCCCACGCCGAGCCCGAGAGCCACGGCGGCAGCGGTGGTCCTCAGTTTGCTGATCTTCATTTCGCGCGGTCCTTCCTCACGATCGGATCGGCCGTCGGGCGGCGGCCGCGAGCGTCTTCGGCCTCTGGCTCGGTGCCGTTCGGCGCTTGGAAGGATCGTCTCGGACGCGCTTTCATTTGTCCAAGAACTAGAATCACTGCTTTCCATAAACTGAGTGCATGACACCGTCGGCGGCGCCGCCACCAGTGCCGGTTCCGCTCTACCGTGTCGGCGGACCGAGTCGATCGGTGATGTGGGTCGGGGTGACGAGGGTTTCGACTGAGATCGCGGAGACGAAGGCCGCGGTGATCGGGTCGGGGCGCACTCTGGTGTACACCGACAGGGGTCGCAGAACGGGCGGGTCGGGGCGCAGCAGGGCGCCGTCGAAGTGCCTGGGGACGATGTTTCCGGGCAGCAGGGCCAGGCCGATCCCCGCGCGGGCCAGGCTGAGCGCGGACGCACTCTGCTCGGTGCGCACCGAGAGCTTGGGAGTGAAGCCGGCTTGCCCGCAGGCGGCGTTGAGGATGTCGGACAAGCCGCTGCGTGCGGTGTAGTGCACCCACTCCTGCTGTGCGAGATCGACCATCGGGACTTGCGCGCCGTCGGGATAGGGCAGGGCGTCGGGAGCCGCGGCGATGACGAACTCTTCGACGCCGATCGTCCGGCAGGGCCCGTCCCAGTCCGGCGGGGTGGGACCGACCGCGACGTCGGCGGCTCCGGCCTCCATCGCCGCGATCAGCTCGTTGGTGTGGGGAAACTCGACCAGGTGGACTTGGAGTTCGGGGTACTCACGCCGCCAGGTACGCAGCGCCCCGGGCAACACCCCGGTGCTGATTGAGTAGAGGGTCCCCACGTGCAGTTCGCCGGTCTCCACGCCGGATGCCCGGCGGGCGGCGCTGGAGGCACGTTGCGCGTGGGCCAGGCTCGCCCGAGCGTGTGGCAGGGCGGTGCGGCCGGCTGGAGTCAGCCGGACCTGGCGCGGCAGGCGTTCCAGCAGCGGCCCGCCGAGCTCGCGTTCCAGGGCCTGGATCTGGTGGGACAGGCCCGGCTGGCTCATGCCGAGCACTTCCGCGGCGCGGGTGAACGAGCCCTCGTCGACG
Source organism: Catenulispora sp. GP43 (assembly GCF_041260665.1). Taxonomy (NCBI): domain Bacteria; kingdom Bacillati; phylum Actinomycetota; class Actinomycetes; order Catenulisporales; family Catenulisporaceae; genus Catenulispora; species Catenulispora sp. GP43. The sequence continues at coordinate 43,079 of NZ_JBGCCT010000013.1, forward strand.
ACGGTGATGAAGTACTCGAGTTGGCGCAGGGAAACTGACATGCAAAAAATCTATCAGTTCAAGAACTTTCATTTGTTGGACATATGGATAGCCGCCGCAGCAGGATGAAGCACAGGGCCCCCTCACCCAGAGCCAACTCCAAACGGCGGTGACCCATGTCTGACCTACGCATACTGTGCCTACACGGCTACCACGGCAGTGGCGCGATCCTGCGCGATCAGATGGCATCGCTGACCGCCGCCCTGCCCGCGGACGTCGAATTCGTCTACGTCGACGCACCCTCCCTGGCCACCGGAGACTTCGGCTGGTGGCACGAGGGCTTCGACGGCTGGGAGCGTACCCGCGACTGGGCGATCGAGCTGGTGTGTGCCGGACCCGGGTTCGACGGGGTCTTCGGCTTCAGCCAAGGAGCGGCCCTGGCCGGTCTGCTCACCGCGGTCCAGGAGAGCGGAGGCGCCCCGCCCGAATTCCACTTCCGCTTCGCCATCCTGGTCGGCGGCTTCACCAGCGACCTGCCGAAACATGCCGCACTCCTGCGGCACGAACTCACCACGCCCTCGGCCCACGTCATCGGACGCAGCGACGTGATCGTGCCGCGCAGGGATTCGCTGCGCCTGGCCGACCGGTTCGCCGACCCGCTGGTCGTCGAACACTCCGGTGGCCACATCGTCCCCGGCCACGACGCGGTGGCCGGGCCCATCGCTGCATTCCTCGAGGCTCGCACGGAGACAGAACTCGCACGGAGACAGAAGGAGACAGGCGATGAGTGACCGGGCGAATTCGATGGCTGACACCGGGCCGGCGATGGAATTCGTGCCCACCCCCGTCGGCGCGGCAGGAATCACCTGGTACCCCGCACCCGGCCCGCCGCGCGCTGTGGCCCTGCTCGGCCACGGCACAGCCACCGGAGTGGAGGCAGCAGACCTGCAAGCACTCGCCGCCGCCCTACCGGCCCGGGGAGTCAGCGTCGCGCTGGTGACCCAGCCGTACCGGATGAACCGCACCCGCGACGGCTCCGACGAGCCGTCGCTCGACACGGCCTGGCGGGCCGTCTGGCCGATCGCCGCCGACCTGGGCGTCCCCGTCATCTCCGGTGGCCGCAGCGCCGGATCCCAAGTGGCCTGCCGCACCGCCGAACGACTCGGCGCGCACGCCGTACTCGCCCTGGCCTATCCGCTGCTTGGACCCGGCAGCTCCCGAGAACTGCTTGCGACTGGCCGACCCACCCTTGTCCTGCAGGGCACGCGCGACCCCTTCGGCCGCCCCGAGCAGTTCCCGGCCTTGCCGGCCGAGATCGAACTCGTCGAGATCGCCGGCGCGAACCACACCTTCGGCACCCCCGACGGCACTGCCCACCCGGAGACGATGGCCCTCATCACCGCCACGGCATCTCAGTGGATCGAGCGACAGCTGGCACGGACCTGAACGGGCCCGCGTCGCCGATCGCGGGTCCGCGAGTCTTGAGGACGATCGGCCGGCGATCGGCAGCCTGACCGTGAACCCGAGCCCGGTGCCCGCGGTCGCCCCGGGCTTGCCCGATCAGGGTGGCCAGTGCGACCGCGCGGCTGCCGATGTATACCCGCTGCGGCCTGCGTGGTCGAAGAATCCGTGCTCCTGCAAGTTTCACATTTTGCAAGTTCAGTTGTAGCCGATGAGACCTGCGGACGACAGTCGAGAGCAGGACGTCAACAGCGCCCTCAACGGATGGAGAGGAAAACTCGCCATGACGAACACGATCGACATCGACGCCGCGCGCAAGCTGGCCAACTACAAGGGCGACGACGCCGTGCAGACGTCGAACTACGCGACCGGCTTCCCGAGCGTCAAGGACGTCGTCAGCCCCGAGGAGTGGCAGGCGCGCGTCGACCTGGCCGCGTGCTACCGGCTGGTCGACCTTTACGGGATGAGTGACCTGACCTACAACCACATCACCGTGCGCGTGCCCGGCACGGACACGTTCCTGATCAACCTCTACGGCCTGCTGTACAAGGAGGTCACCGCCTCCAGCCTGGCCAAGGTCGACCTCGACGGCAACGTCGTGTGGAAGCCGGAGGGCACCGACTACGGCGTCAACGCCGCCGGCTACGTCATCCACAGCGCCGTGCACGCCGCACGCGACGACATCGACGCGGTCATCCACACCCACAGCGTCGCCGGCATGGCGGTGGCCTCGATGAAGTCCGGACTGCTGCCGTTGAGCCAGCATTCGATGCGCTTCAGCGGTCATCTGGCCTACCACGACTACGAGGGCCCGGCCCTTAGCGAGCAGGAGAAGAAGACGCTGGTCGCCGACCTCGGCGAGCACCGAGCCATGATCCTGCGCAACCACGGCCTGCTGGTGGGCGGTCCGACCATCGCCGAGGCGTTCAACCTGCTCTACCAGCTGGAGATCTCCTGCCGGGCCCAGGTCGCGGCGCTGGCCGCCGGGCACGATGCGGTGCAGACCCCGTCGCGGGAGGTCGTCGACCTCACCGCGCACATCTTCGCTCCGGGCACGATCCGCCGGTACGGCCTGCTGGAGTGGCCGGCGATGCTGCGGCGCGTCGAGGCGGAGAGCGTCAACAGCCCCTACCCGTACTACGCGAGCTGATGACGATGCAGACCGACATCGATCGCGACATCCTGTGCCCCGGTCCCGACCCGGAACCCCGTCCGCCGACCCGCATTCGGCTTCCGCGTGGTTCGGTCGACACGCACTCCCATGTGATCGGCACTGACTTCATCGCGCAGCGCAGCTACACTCCGCCCGCCGCGCCGGCCGCGGACTACCTGCACATGCTCGATGCCACCGGTATGACCTACGGCGTGCTGATCCAGATCAGCGTGCACGGCGCGGACAGCACCGTGATGCTCGACGCGCTCAAGGCGCACCGCGACCGGCTGCGGGGCGTCGCGGTGGTCGCGCCGGACGTGGCAGACGTCGAACTCGGCCGGCTGGCCGACGCGGGCGCCGTGGGTCTGCGCTTGAACACGCTGTCCGGCGGCGGTTTCGGCTTCGACCACATCGACCGCTACGAGGCGATCTGCGCCGAGCTCGGCTGGCATCTGCAGCTGCTCACCGACACCCGCCGGCTTGAGGAGGTAGCGTCGCGGATCTCTCGGGTGAGTGTGCCGGTGGTCGTCGACCACCTCGGTGACGTCGACGTGGGCGGCGGGCTGGACCAGCCTGGCTGGAAGCTGCTGGTCGACTTGGTGCGTGACGGAGTCTGGATGAAGCTGTCCGGCGCGTTCCGGCTCTCCACAGCCCCCGGCTACACCGACACCATCCCGTTCGCACGGCAGCTCGTCGATGCCGCGCCGGATCGTTGCGTGTGGGGCTCGGACTGGCCGCACGTCGGATTCTTCGGCCGCATGCCGAACGTCGGCGAACTGCTCGACCTGCTCGCCGACTGGGTGCCGGATCCGGCCACCCGGGAGGCGGTGCTCACCACCAACGCGCACCGCCTGTACGCCTTCCCCGCCGCGGTGGCGACAGCATGACAGGCTACCTACGAATATAGTGAGGTCCGGTGCGTGCTGATGCGCGGTGGCACGAGTAAGGGCCTGTACTTCCACGGCACGGTCCTGCCCGGGCCCGGACCAGGCCGCGATCGTCGAACCCTCCTCGCGTCCCGACGCGGACGTCGACTACACCTTCGCTCAGGTCGAGATCGACCGGCCGGGTGTGGGTCCGGGAACTGCGGCAACAAATCCTCAGGCGTCGGGCCGTTCGCGATCGATGAGGGCCTTGTCGAAGCCGTCGAACCGGTCACGCGGGTGCGGATCCACAACACCAATACCGACGCCCTGATCATCGCGGAGGTCCCGGTGCGTGCCGGTCGTGCCCGCGTCGCCGGGGAGCTCGCCATCCCCGGCGTCCCCGGGGCCGGTGCGGAGATCGTGATGAACTGGGCCGCCACGATCGGCGCGAAGACCGGCAGCCTGTTGCCGACCGGGTCGGACGCTCCGACGACGGGTTGGGGAGAAGGAAATGGACCTGAGGGTCCGGCTGCTGTTCATGAACCGTCTCCACGAATCCATCGCCGGGTCCGGCTCGATCTGCCTGGCTGCCGCCTCCCGCGTGCCCGGCTCCGTCGTCGCGGGCATCGCCGCCGTGCGGCGGCCGGGCGAACTGCTGATCGGCCACCCCTCGGGCGTCACTCCGGCGAAGGTCCAGGCGCGCCTCGAAGGCGGCTCGGCGGTGTTCGGCGTCCTCGGGTTCAGCCGTACCGCGCGCCGGTTGATGGCCGGCAGCGCCTACCTGCCGCCCTTCTGAACGGGCCGATCCTCGCCTTCTCGTAACGGCCGTTGTGGAGTAAGTTATAGGTCGACCACTAACGTAGGAGTGGATATGACCGTCAAGGAAGACGCCGACACCAACACCGCCACCCGCCGTGCCGCCGCCCAGCACGCCGTAGCCGAGCACCTGCGCCTCACCGCCGCGGGACGCACCGAGGAGTGGGTGAAGCTGTTCGCCCCGGATGCGGTGCTCGAGTTCCCGTACGCGCCGGTCGGCGTGCCCCAACGGATAACCGGGCGGGACGCGCTGTTCGAGCACATGACCCACTTTCCCGAGACCTTCGATGTGGAATTCGTCGACCTGGTGTTCCACGAGACCGTCGATCCGAGCCTCGCGATCGCCGAATTCCGCTCGACCGGCACCGCACTGCCCACCGGTAAGCCATACGAGCAGACCTGCATCTCCGTCGTCCGGATCGACGACAACGCGCTCATCACCCACTACCTGGACTACTGGAACCCGCTCGTGGCGATCGAGGCGCTGACACCCGGCCACGTCCCCTCCGCCCCCGACCGCAGCGTGGCTTTTGGAGGCTGAGGAAGAGCCGTGTTTAACTGATGACCATGCCCGCCGCCGGCACCAGCACGAAGAGCGACGAACGACGCCGGGCCATCGTGGCCGCCGCAGTCGAGTGCTTCGCGCAAAAGGGCTTCTACGGCACGACCACGCACGAGGTGGCCGACTGGGCTGGCATCTCCCAGCCGTATCTCTACCGTCTGTTCCCGAACAAGGAAGCACTGTTCGCGGCGACGGTCGACCACGTGTCTGTCGTGATGACGGAAACCCTCGTCTCGCACCTGCCGGCGACGGGCGGTCCCGGGCTGGACTCCGAGGCGGCGTTGGACGCGGCCCGCCGCGCCTACGTCGCCCTCGTCGCGGACCAGAACATCCTGAGGTTCCTCATGCACGCGAACTGCGCAGTCGGCGAACCGCTGGTGGCGCAGGCCGTGCGCCGGTGCTACGCCAAGCAAGTCGACACCGTCCAGCAGTTGCTGCGCGACGACGATGCCGTCCGGCGCTGGTTCGGCGACGGAATGCTCGACAACGTGGCCACCGTCCTGGGCCTGGCCGACATCGACGAGCCGTGGGCGCACGTCCTCTCCGCTCGATGACCTGGCACCTGGACCGCGATACGAAGTTCACGCGTGGCAGAGCGAACGCGATCTGCCACAGGCCTGTCAGGGAGCTACGTCGCGAACTGGCTGGTGGTCAGTCGCGTCCGGTTCCCCGGTAGAGATCCAGGCGTCCCGGCCGTCACTGGACCCAGTCGGGTATCACTTGGAACAACCAGCCCGCCCTCGGCCCCCTCCTGGACACCGCCCCGCCGCCGCAAAGCGCAGACCCTGCTCCCCGGCCTGGCGAGACCGACCAGATCCCCCTGCTGCTGGTGCTCGCCACCCGTCCGGTGCCGCCCGCGAGGACTCGGTTCGTAAGCTCATCGCCGATCGCGCGGCCCGGCGGCTTGACCTGGCGCCGCCGGGCGGAGGCGATCCGGCTGGTGGCGCTGCTGGGGGACCGCTTCGGCGCGGACGATCTCGCCTCGGTCATGGCCGGCGACCGAGGGCGATGACCGCGATCAGCCAACTGCACGCGATCGTTGATCAGCCCGGCACCGACTCCCGATCTGTGACGCCGCGTGTCCACGAACCCCGCCACACCAGCGGCCTGATAAGCACTTTCAAGACGCCGAACGCTCATTGAATCCCCGGCGCGCGCGGGCCGTTTGAAGAGATACGGACACATCGGCATCGCGGCTACCGCAGTCCGCGATGATGAACGGGTCAAGGCGACTTCTCCGGTCCGCCCCGAACTCGCCCCCGAACTCGAACCCGCCCTCGAACTCGAACCCGAACTCCAAGAGGAGCTGTGTTGCCTGCTGAGGCTCTGCCTTCCGAGCTGCGACGCGCCATCGTCCAGATCGCCCGGACCCCGCGTCTGTTGGTTGCCTGCGACTACGACGGCACGCTCGCCCCGATCACGCCGAATCCGGACGAGGCCCGGCCGCTTCCGGAGTCGGTCGGCGCGCTCAGGTCCCTGGCTGCCCTTCATGAGACGAACACTGCGGTCATCTCGGGCCGCGCCCTGCGCGATCTGGCCACACTGTCGCGGCTGCCGGCCGAGGTGCACCTGGTCGGCAGCCACGGTTCGGAGTTCGATATCGGATTCGTCCACGACATCGAGCCGGGGCCCCGCGAGCTGTTCCACCGCTTGCGGGCGGAGCTTGAGAGGCTGGTGGTCGACGTGCCGGGCGTGACATTGGAGGTCAAGCCCGCCAGCATCGCGGTGCACGTTCGCCGGGCCGAGTACCAGGCAGGTCGCAGGGTCCTGGCTGACGTGCACCGCGGACCGTCCACCTGGGAGGGTGTGTCGACCACCGATGGCAAGGAGGTCGTCGAGCTCGCGGTCATCCGCACCGACAAGGGCGAGGCGCTGGACTTCATGCGCCGTCAGGCGGGCGCGACCGCGACGGTCTTCCTGGGTGACGACGTCACCGACGAGAAGGCGTTCGCGCGGCTTTCGGGCCCGGACGTCGGCATCAAGGTCGGAGAAGGCGAGTCGCTGGCCGCCTACCGCCTCCCGGAGGCCGCGGACGTCGCGCTCCTGCTGGCGTTCCTGCTGGAGGAGCGGCGGAACTGGCTGTACGGGGCGTCCGCGATGCCGATCGAGCGGCTGTCGATGCTTGCCAACGAGCGGTCGGTGGCACTGCTCACCCCGGACGCCAGACTGACCTGGCTGTGCCACCCGGGCCCCGATGCGCCCGCGGTGTTCGCCGATCTGCTCGGCGGACCGGGTGCGGGGTGCTTCGCGATCAAGCCGAACCGCGACGGCCTGCCGCTGGGCCAGCGCTACCTTCCGAACACCATGACCGTCGAGACCCGCTGGTCACGCCTGCTGGTCACCGACTACCTCGAACCGTACAGCCCACCGCACCAGACGAACCTCGTGCGGGTGATCTCCGGGGAGGCGCCCGCGGAGGTGACGTTCGCGCCGCGTCCGGAGTTCGGCGGGGTACCGGTGACGCTGGTCTCGGAGGACGGCGGCCTGCGCGTGGTCGGTACGTCGGAGCCATTCGTGCTCCGCTCACCCGGCGTCGCGTGGACGATCACTTCCGACGGTCAGCATGAGACGGCCTCCGCCCTGGTCCAGCCCTCGCCCGGGAATCCGGTCGTGCTCGAGCTGCGGTGCGGCTCGACCGAGCTGGACGATCACGAGCTGCCCGAGCCGCGACGGCGGGACCATGCGGGCAGGTATTGGGCTGATTGGGCCTCGAAGCTCAGTCTCCCCGGAGTCCAGACCGATCTGGTGCTGCGTTCGGCGTTGACGCTGCGGGGCCTGGTGAACGCCGATACCGGCGGCGTGCTCGCCGCGGCGACGACGTCGCTGCCGGAGGAGATCGGCGGCGTCCGCAACTGGGACTACCGCTACTGCTGGATCCGCGACGCCGCGATGACCGTGCGCGAACTGGTCCACCTGGGGTCGGTCGAGGAGGCCGAAGGCTACCTGCGCTGGCTGCACGGGGTGCTGGACACCCTCGCGGGTCCGGAGTGGCTGCACCCGCTGTACACGCTGGCCGGCACCGTGATCGGCGCGGAGGCGGTGATCGAGTCGCTGCCGGGGTACGCGGGGTCGCGTCCGGTGCGGGTGGGGAACCTGGCCAACCACCAGGTGCAGCTGGACGTGTTCGGTCCGGTGGTGGAACTGGTGCGGGCCCTGGCCGAGGCGCGCGGGGGTCTGCGGGACGAGGACTGGCGGCTGGTGCAGGCGATGGCCGAGGCGGTCTCGCGCCGCTGGAACGAGGCCGACCACGGGATCTGGGAGGAGCGGCACATGCCGCGGCATCGGGTCTACTCGCGCGTGATGTGCTGGGTGACCATGGACCGCGGGGTCAGCCTCGCCCGCGATTACGGCCGCGAGGTCCCGGCAGGCTGGGAGGCGCTGCGCGACGAGATCCGGTCCGACGTCCTGGAGAACGGCTGGAACGAGCAGGTCCAGGCGTTCACCACCGCCTACGACGGCACGGATCTTGACGCCGCCTCGCTGTTCGTCGGACTCAGCGGGCTGATAGACCCGGCTGACGAACGGTTCCAGCAGACGGTGACGGCCATAGAGTCCGAGCTGCGCAGCGGATCGACGGTGTATCGGTACCGGCGCGACGACGGCCTGCCCGGCGGCGAGGGCGGATTCCACATCTGCGCAGCCTGGCTGATCGAGGCCTACCTCCTCGCCGGACGCCGCGACGAGGCCGTGGAGCTGTTCACCGAGATCGTCAGCGCCGCCGGACCGACCGGTCTCCTGCCCGAACAATACGATCCGATCGCCGAACGATCGCTGGGCAACCACCCCCAGGCCTACTCCCACATCGGACTGATCCGCTGTGCGAATCTCCTGGCCGCCGGATAGCCCCGTCAGCCTGGCTACTGACTTTGAATGCGTGATGTCGTGTGCTGACAGGTCGGCGGTAACCGCGAACCGGTCGACGTATTCGGCAGGCGCAATGCTGGACAGCGCGTTTCGCCGGGCAGAGGTAGCCAGAGTTGCGAGGTGAGCAGGAGACGGCCAACCGTCGAGGTTCTATGTCAGGGCCACTCGTATCCGGACGATTGTGCCGGTCTCGAGGGTGGATCGGATCTGCACGAGGTCGCAGAGCTGGTTGGTGAGCCACAGTCCGGCGCCGCCCGGCCGGTCCAGGCGCGGTCGGCGGCGGCCGATCAGCGGGTCGTCGATCAGTCCCCGGTCGCGTACCTCGCAGACCAGCTCGTCCTGCTCCTGCCACAGGCGCAGGGTGCCGTGCCCGCCGCCGTGCCGGATGCTGTTGGTGATCAGTTCGTTGACCGCCAGCACCAGGTCCGTGGCCCGCGCCGGCGGTAGGCCGAGGGCGCGGGCGTCGGTGTCCACCTCGGTGCGCAGGACGGTCAGGTCCTCCAATCCGAAGCTGTGCTGGCAGCGCACCTGTGCGGGGTCGGGGTCGGGCAGCGGCATGGCGAACATGGAGCCGAAGGACAGTTCGTGGTGCGGGTAGCGGGTGCTGCGCCGGTGGGCTTCGCCGTCGAGAATGCCGGGGTGGGTGTCATGGGCCCGGGTGATCACCGGTTCGGGCAGTCCCTCGGTGTCGTAGGGGCACAGCAGCCACCAGGGCGGTCCGTCGTCGAAGGCGGTGTTCAGCAGCTGCTCGTGGATCTGGCACTCCAGCAGCGCCTGAGGGCTGCGTTCGGCCCAGATCGGCTCGCCGATCCCGCGGAATCCGCGTGGCGAACCCTGATGTCGCTCGACCCACTGCTGCCAGGCCGGGATGATGCGGGCCGGGTTGCGTCCCAGGGTCCACATGTCCAGGAATTCCACATGCTGGGCGTCCGGGCCGAGTTCGTCGTGCAGCAGCGAACGGCGCGGCTCGATCACCGCGATCAGGACCGGCTGCTCGTGCTCGAGCGCGTCGCGTACGAAGGCGGCGGCGCGGGCGACGAACTGCTCGGGTCCGGCATAGAGCAGCGCATCGTGCCGGAAGCCGGCCTCAGCCGTCGGTTGATGGTCTGTCACCGTCGTGGTCATGGGCAGAACTCCACGTTCGTGACCGCGCTGTCGAAGCCCAGCAGCTGCCAGGAGCGGCTCAACGAACAGCTTCTGCCGATCGTCATCGTCTCTACCCGCCCTACCAGGGCTGCTTCCACAGTCGGGGGTCTGATCAGTCCTGATCCGCTTTCCCTGTGATCGTCACGCCTCGGACTCGGCCGTGATCTGCGCAAACGCCTCCTGAAGCCGGCGTACGGCATCCTCCGCCTCCGTGTATTGCTCGGGACGCGGCAGGACGGTGCCGAAGGTCCCGCCGTGTTCAGCAGACAGGGCACGCCAGCCCAGGACCGGTTCGAGCGCGTTGATGGCGCCGGAGAGGAACCAGGCCAGGCGACCGTGTGTGCGAGCCAGGCACAGCGCCAGGACGGCAAGAGTTTCCCGCAGGTGTTCAAGCCGGTCGATCTGCGGCATCCGCTCTTGAACGTCCGGCGGGCCGACTGCTTTGCGCATCCCGGCCTCGGCCTCGAGCGCGAGCGCGCGATCATGCGGTGTCAACTGCCACATGTGGTCGTGCATCTGCTGCTCAGCATCCTCGGCCAGCACTGCGACGATCCTCCGCATGTCCATGCGGATCACCCTAACCGCCGTCACGGATCGGCGTGCCAGCGGCCGGACGCGTCCGCGGTATCGCCTCCGGGCTCCGTGCGTTCTCCTGAAACCACGGTGATGGACAACCCGGCGAGGTCGTCGGCACCGATCATCCTCAGAAGCCGGGCCAACCGGGGGGCTGCGAGAACCGTCGTGGCGTGCTCTGCACGTGCGGCGGTGACGTTCGACACAGCGACCGCCGCGGCCATCGCCGATCCGTCGAAAGTCACTGCGGAGATGTCGATGGTGACGTCCAACCTGTAGCGCGACTCCGGCTGCGCAGGCGCCGATGGATGTGCGGCGCACATGTCGGCGCGCCAGTGCTCTATATCGAATTCGGCCCGGTCGCCCAGATACATCTGCTCGAACGAGGCCACCTGTACCTGACCTGATGTCGGGATCGGTGAGCCAGCGCGCCACCACATGCTGAGGATACGTCCGCGCCTTTGATTGCCGGATGTAAACTGTTGCGCGCACAGGTGCCACACTGGAAGCCATGGATGTCACCCGCAGGAACAACGTCACGACTACCGGCAATCCGCGGGAGCGGGCCGTCGTGCTGGCTCACGGGTTCGGTTGCGACCAGAACATGTGGCGGCTGACCTCGCCGGCACTGGTCGAGGACTACCGGGTCGTGCTGTTCGACTACGTCGGTTCGGGCCGCTCCGACCCGTCTGCGTTCGTGGAGGATCGCTACGCCTCGCTGGACGGGTATGCCAGGGACGTTGTGGAGGTGTGCGAGGCTCTCGACCTGCGGGATGCCGTGTTCGTCGGCCATTCGGTGAGCGCGATGATCGGAGTGCTGGCCGCCGGCGTGGCCCCGGAGCGGATCGGTGCACTGGTGATGGTGGCACCGTCTCCGCGCTACATCGATGATGACGGTTACCGGGGCGGGTTCAGCGCCGAGGACATCGATGAGCTGCTCGCCTCGCTGGAGTCGAACTACCTGGGTTGGTCGGCGGCGATGGCCCCGGTGATCATGGGCAATGCGGAGCGGCCTGAACTCGGCGAGGAGTTGAAGAACAGCTTCTGCGCCACCGACCCGGACATGGCGCGGGTTTTCGCCCGCGCCACGTTCTTATCCGACTCCCGGGATGACCTGAAGAGCGTGAAGGTGCCGACCCTGGTGCTGGAATGCACCCAGGACGTCATCGCACCGCGGGAAGTGGGCGCCTTCGTCCACCGGGCGATTCCCGGCTCTACGCTGATCACCCTGGACTCCACCGGACACTGCCCCCACCTTTCCGCGCCCGAAGCCACCAACGAAGCGATCACCGCCTTCCTGGCGAGTTTGCGGTGATGTGCCCCGCCGGCCAGCAGTCCGGCCCGAAGGACGTCGGCGACGATCAATCCGCGACCGCGGCGTTTGCCGCACTGCTGGAGGACAGCGCCGAGGAGCTGTACGACAGCGCTCCCTGCGGGTACCTGTCGACGCTGATGGACGGCACCATCGCCAAGATCAACGCCACGCTGCTGGATTGGCTTGGCCTGGACCGCGCGGCGGTCGTGGGCCGGATGCGGTTCACCGACCTGTTGAGCGTGGGCGGCAAGCTCTACCACGAGACCCACTTCGCACCGTTGCTGCGGATGCAGGGCCACATCAGCGGAATAGCCCTGGACATCAAGGGAGCCGACAACAGCCGGCTACCGGTTCTGGTCTCCTCGGTGGTCAAGCGCGGCAGTACAGGCGAGCCCCAACTGATCCGCACCACCGTCTTCGACGCCCGCGACCGCCGCGCCTACGAAGAGGAACTCCTGCGCCGCCACAAGGCAGCCGAGGCGCTTCGCAAACAGGCAGAAGCCGACCGTGCGCGGCTGCAAGACGCCCTTGCCGTGCTCCAGCAGTCACTGCTTCCCGACACCCTCCCGCAGATCCCGGGTATGGAGACGGCCGCCCACTACCACACGGCCTCCCCGGACCAGCTCGGCGGGGACTTCTACGACGTATTCCCCATCGATGGCAGACGCTTCGCCTTCTTCCTCGGCGACGTGTGCGGCAAGGGGCCCCAGGCCGCCGCCGTCACTTCACTGACCCGCTACACCCTGCGCGCCGCCGCCATGCACGACCCCAACCCCACCTCCGCCCTGACCACTCTCAACAAGGTGTTGTACGAGCGCTACACCGGCAGCACCGACCCGCGTTACTGCACCGCCATCTACGGCACCCTCGAACCCGACCCGGTGACGGGAAGAGTCGCCGTCCACCTCGCCTCGGGCGGCCACCCACCAGCCGTGGTCCTGCGCGGCGACGGCACGGCCGACTATCTGCGCACCCCCGGCGGCCTCCTCGTCGGCATTCTGCCCAAGGCGCATTTCACTGCGGCCGACATCGTGCTGAACCCCGGTGACACCCTCCTGCTTTACACCGACGGCCTCACCGAAGCCCGCACCGGCGAAGACCGCACCAGCCTGTACGGGGAAGACGCCCTGCTCGCCTTCGCCACCGACCATGCTGACAACCCGCCGCCCGCTCTCATCCAGGCCCTCACCGGCCTGCTGCACAGCCTTGGCGACGGCGTCGACGACGACACCGCATTGCTCGCTCTCGGCACGCCGCGACGGCACGCCTGATCCGCCAGGATCCGCCGCCAACCTCAGCCCATCGGAATGGGTCGGCGATCAGTGATCTCAGAACTCGCGGGCCAGTCCCCCAGACAGCGGGAAGACCTGGGTAACCTCGCAGCCATACCGGAATTCTCCTGTCGGGTCCGCGAGCAGGACTCAGTAAAGATCGTGGAGGTGTCCGGCGACGTGGACATGTCCACCCGTCAGCAGTTGGCGCAGACGCTGGAACCGTTGGTGGCGGCAGGCGATGTGGTGTTGGACTGCTCGCAAGTGGCGTTCTTCGATTCGATGGGGCTGCGGGTGGCTGTGACGATGATGCAGCAGGCCGCACAGCTGCCACGACATTCACGCTGGTGCCCTCGAGGGCGGTGCGCCGGGTGCTGGAGCTGGCCGGGGTGACTCAGATCTTCGACATTCAGAACATTCCGTGGCAAGCCGTGCAGTAGGTCAGAGCGCACCTGTGGTGGTCAGAAACTCCGCCACCGGCGCTGCTGGGTCTATGTTGCGGCGTCGTATCCGGCCCGCGGCCGTGGTGCGAACGTCCTTTGTTGTAGTGCTCCGCGTACTGCTCGAGGACGACCCGCAGATGGCGGTCGGATGGCGGGGCCGCCCGGCGTTCGCCGGGCGGCCCTTGGCCGGAAAACGCTTTTGAAGAGCTGTGGCTAGCAGTTGTGGATGTCGCTGGTGGAGGAGCCGATCACCACGTTCAGCAAGCCGAGTGCGTTGATGTGGACGGCGTTGACGGTCAGGCCCTGGTCGGCTCCGGGCACCGGGCTTTGTTCATTGAAGGTCAGGGTGACGCCAAGCACGGTGACGGTGGTGTTGGCGCCGGGATGCAGGTTCACGTTCACCGGGATGCCGCCGACGCTGACTGATGTGATGGTGACGCTGCCGGTCGATCCGCTGCAGGTCGTCTTGGACGAGGACTGCACCAGACCGATCCTGATCACCGGCAGGCCCGGCACGCCGATGGTGGCGTCCTGCACCGAGGAGGTCGTGGTCGAGGTGCCGGGGTTGACGGATGTGACCACTTGCGCGCACAGTGTGTCGGCGCTGATCAGTCCGCCGATGTTGGCGACGCACGGCGGCCCGAAGGTTCCGGCGGACGCCGTCTGGATCGGACCGGTGTCGGGTACCGGGGAGATCGCGACCAGGCCGCTGGCGGACAGCCCGAAGGCGCGGCCGGTCATGTATTGGAATCTCAGGGTCGCGCTGGCCGTGGCCGGCAGGTAGAACGCGTCGCCGGCGAAGACCGCGGTGACCGGGACAGAGGTGGTGGGTGCCGGCTGGTTGACGGAGGCGATGGTGCAGGAGGCGTTTCCGTTGCCGTCGGTCGTGCCGGTGCAGGACTGGGCCGAGGTCCCGGAGCCGAGGGTGAAGGTGACGGTGCGGCCGGCGATCGCCGGGCCGCCGTCCTCGCGCAGTACGCCGGACAGGGTGAGCGGCACACCGTTGGCGGCCTTGGCCGGTCCGGTGTAGGTCAGCGTGGTTTGTTCGAGGTCGACGGTGTAGGTGGCGGTCGCCGAGGAGCCCAGGTCAGTCGCGTTGCCGGTGAAGGTCGCGGTCAGCGGATAGGAGCCCGCGGGCTCCTGCGGGGTGATCTGGCAGGACGCCGTTCCGCTGGCGTCAGTGACCGCCGAGCAGGATTCGGATCCGTTCAGCGTGAAGACGATCGTCTGTCCGGCTGCCGGTCCGCCGTTGTCGGTCAGCACCGCCGATACGGTGCCCGGGTCGTGGTAGTCGCTGGTCGGTGTTCCGGTGATGGTCAGGAACGACGGGCGTTTCTGCCAGACCACGGTCACGGTGTTCGAGGTGATCGTGCCAGCCGGATTGGCGGTCGTTTCGATGGCGATGTCGGTGCCGGGGCTGGAACCGGTATAGGAGAAGGTCGCCACGCCGTTGGCATCGGTCGTCGCGGTCTCGGTCAGCCCCGCGTTAGGCCCTGACTGCACGGTGAAGGTGATGGTGACGCTCTGCAGGGGGTCGCCGCAGGAGTTGGTGAGCGTGGCCTGGAATGTGGCCGTGGTGCCGACATCGTCGGTCTGGGTCGCGGGACCGAGGGCGAGAATGGCGCTGGGGCACCGGGTGCCGATCAGCGACCATTGAGCTGATTCGTTGGTGCCGCTCGGGCAGGCCGCCAGGTCGATCCCGCCGGTGTTGAGCACCTGCTTGGTGTCGGACAGCGCGCTGGTCACGCCGCCGATCGTCACGTCGACCTCGGGGATCACGCCGTCCGGTGTGCAGTTCGTCGCCGCGCCGTCGACCCCGATGTCCGAGGTGTCGAACGATCCACTGGTACCGCCGCATACCGCGGCGGCGACGGGATTGGTCTGGGTGACGATCAGTTGCTGCCCGGGCTGCAACACGGTGCCGTGCTGCCAGATGTCGAACGTGCAGGTACTGACCTTCACGATGACCGAGTCGACGGTTTGCGGGATCGCCGTGTTGTTCACGACACGCACGGCGCCCGCGTCGTAGGTGCAGCCGGTGCAGCCGTCGAACGTCGTCCCGGGCGAGCCTGCCCACGGCGTCGGGAAGTTGTTCGGGTTGGCGCGCGCGTTGTCGGCGTAGCCGACCTGCACCACGACGCCCGACGCGGCGGAGGCTGGCGCCGCGGAGACCACTGCGACCCCGAGAAGGGCCAAAGCGGCCGCCAGAAGAACAGCCAGCCATCTGGGCATGGCGGTGCGGAATACACGGATCTTGTACATGGACACCCCCTGTGCGGCGGCCCGAGCCGGCCTGAACGCCGGCTGAAAGGGCCCGATAGTCCAACCCCGCAGCTGGGGCTGGAGCTGATGCCCTCGTGACGCTAATCAAGCGACCATCAGGAGCCAAGGTGGCGAAAGCGAGCGAATAAGAGCTCTGAGATAGGCTCGCCGAACGGAAGGCGTCGGAAGCGTGGGGCCGTACGCCTTGGTGCTGTCGGCCTGGCGGGGCCTGACACACCTCCGACTTGGAGATGTCGAACGGCTCGGGCGGGCGTTGCTCCGGCCAGGCGGACGGACTAGGGTTTTGCGCTAAATCAGAATCCTTATTCAGTGACCTCGGAGGAACCCGTGGACAGGAAACGGCTCGTGTCATGGTTCGCCGTGCCGGCAATGGCTGTGGGCACGTCGGTACTGGTAGCGGCGGCACCCGCCCACTCCGCTGTCACCGCCATCTCCTGCACCGGCTGGGACCACGCCACCTTCAGCCCCGGCCTGACCAACACCCTCCGCTCCACCACCGTGACCAACGACGAGGACCTGAACGTCATCGACGCTTTCAGCCCGACCGGCAGCTGTCTGGCTGTCGGCTCCGCCGCGACAGCCGGTGAGCTGGACGTGGCAGTCGTCGCGCCCGTGAGCTGCACGCAGATCATCAGCCTGACCGGTACGCACACGATCGCCTGGAACGACGGCCAATCCTCGACGATCCCCTACACGGCGACCATCGTGCGCGGCAACTCCACCACCGTCATAACCCTCACCGGCACAGTCAGCTCCGGGGAGTTTTCAGGAGACTCTGTGGTTCAGACATACACCGCCCTGAACACCGCCTTCGCCGCCTGCAGCAGCCCGGCCGGCCTCCCCAGCCTCGACCTCGCCCTGACGCTCACCATCACCGGGCTCTGAGAGCCGATCAGGCTCGCGTTACCTCAACAAGATCAAAGCCCGCGCGCACTCGACGCTCCACGGCGTCCCGGATCTCCTCGGGGCCGATCGTCAGCCCGTCATGAGGATTCCTACCCTCTACCAGATCGCGTCGGGTGCGGATATTCCGCCGAGCGGTGCTGAAACTCAATCGCACGTTGAATGGCCTGATCGGCGTCCCAAGCGATGGGGCGATCCGTTGAGCGGATCGGGATGACGTCCGGGTCGTCCAGGGATGCGCGCAAGTTCAGCCCGTGGCCTTGATGCGTCCGTCCGGCGTTGTAGTTTTCCGTGTACCGGTCGAGGACGACCCGCAGGTGGCGGTCGCCGATGATGGCATGCGGTCGGTGCATTCGGCGACCTACTGACGAAGGACTGCCTGGCGGAACCGGCGCGCGCTTTCGACGAGCATCCCGACGTGGTCTTCGTCTACAGTCACGTCGCGCAGGTCACCGAGGATGGAGGCCGGGACGACACGCGGTTCAACGAGGAGCACGGCTGGCGATACGAGGAGCGCCGATCGCAGTGGCGGCTGGCTGCTGGTGTGAAGTGAGTGCCGCTCCGAGGCATACCTGACTGGCGTTGGCATACAGTCAGGGCAGGGACTTCCTCGAACCGCCCGGCCGTTCGGGAAATGCTGGGAAGCGCGTATTTGGCCAGTCGCGGCGCTACGCCGCGACTGGCCGAAACGCACAGGCTGTCGGCGCATCCGACTGTGGGCGATCTGGCGATGCATCAAACTGAACCGCACCGGGATCGTGCCGTGCTCGTCCGTTTGACAGCCAGGTCAAGGGAAGCCTCTGAACTGCTGTCAAAGCCGTTGCCGTGTCTGAACCCGGGGCGCTTCGGTCATGCTGGGTCGGAGCGGTGGAGCTCGGCGTTGAGGCGCTGGGCTTCCTCGAGTTGGTCTTCCAGGACGATGATGCGGCAGGCGGCGTCGATGGGGGTTCCGGCGTCGACCATCTCGCGGGCGCGGGCAGCCAGGCGCAGTTGGTAGCGGGAGTAACGGCGGTGGCCGCCTTCGGAGCGCAGCGGCACGATCAGCTTCGCCTCGCCCAGGGCCCGCAGGAACGCGGGGGTGGCGCCGATCATCTCGGCGGCCCGGCCCATGGTGTAGGCGGGGTAATCGTCATCGTCCAGCCGATCGGCCGGGTTGGAGCTGGTACTGCCTGTCACTTGCACCTCTTCTGTGTGCTCTGTCGGCAGGACACGAGGAGGGGCCCGGTGCCGTGCGGCACCGGGCCCTGGGGGGGTTCAACACCATCTACCTACCGGCTGAACACACCGGCTTACTGTTTCCGCGTGGCCGCTTGATACGACCTGTCGCGGGGATCTCGGACGTGTGACCGGAAATCACCTTCCCATCCGGGACTGACCTACTTACCCGGGCCTGACCTGCGCTCGGGTGATCCTGATGGTGTTCGCTCCTCTTTTCTTCGTGTCCTGCCAAACGGGGTACTGCTTCTTCACCTGCGGTACTGCTTACTACCTACTGCATTTGCGGTACTGCTCGGCAGCCCCGGGCCATATCCGGCCCGGCCGTCGGCCCCGGCGCCCACCAGCACTGCTGGCACCGGAACCCCATTGCCGTCCTGCCACTGCTTTCGCGCCAGTTCGTGTCTGCCGCGCATCCTCGCCTGCTGTGGTTACGACAGGAACACTACCCACACGACATGCTCATGTCTACCCCGGCTGCGATAGATTTTCGCCCACCGGCGCCAGAGGTGTCCTTCCTCCAAGCTTCCAACGCTGCCGAACCGCGGCCTGCCGTATATGGCCTGGGCAGGCACGATGGTGGTCTGCGGAGCTCCTGGACGCGGTCCGACGGCTCCGCCGGCCTCTTCGTCGAAGATGGAGACCGGGTAGGCCGATCCGGTGACGCGCAGCGGTGCCGGCGGGCGCGATGGCTGATTCGGATCGTCTGGAAGGCCAGCTCCTCGCCGAAATCACGTCCGTACTGACGCCGGGAATGCTACGGTGAGTGGTGTTGCAGTTGTGGTTCCCATGAACTTATGTGTGCCTGCCGGGTGTAGCCGACAGGCACGTCTTTGTTTTCCCGGTGCTCCGGAGTGGTCGTCATCGCAGCGGCGCGAAACGCGCACAACGCGGGTTTCGGCACAGACCCCACCAAAGGAGACGCATAAATGTCTGCTGGCACCGTGAAGTGGTTCAAAGCGGAAAAGGGCTTCGGTTTCATCGAGCAGGACGGTGGCGGCCCTGATGTGTTCGCCCACTTCTCGAACATCAGCGCCGAGGGCTTCCGCGAGCTGCTTGAGGGCCAAAGGGTCGAGTTCGACATCGCGCAGAGCCCTAAAGGCCCGCATGCCGAGAACATCCGCCCGCTCTGAGCTTCCCGCGGCACCTGCCGCGAGGATTTCGCCTGTATCGCGCTCCCGCCCGGCCCGGGCAAAGTGCACCACCGTGATCGAACGCCCGCGTCGTAACAGTTGCGCCGGCGCGGGCCGCGACCAGCGCAGCCGCTCCGCACATGTCGTCCGCACCCGCAGGACAGCCCGCGTTACCTATGTGTCGCGGCGTCGCCGAGGCGCTGCCTGATACCGGGTCATGGCAGCACGGCGCGGCCTTGGCCCTAGATGGTCCTGGCGGGGGAGTGACGATCCCTCCTTGGGAGGACGGCTTCCTGAAGGACCAGCGGGACCCTTTTGATCGGCCTCTTTCTACGGAGACGTCATGGATCACAGCCGTACCGGCATCAAGCGGTCCAACACTCTGGTAGGCGCCGCCGGGCTCACGCCGTGAGTTTTCTGCTGCTGGACACGCAGGACGTGGCCTGGTTCCGCGACGATCTCACAGGTGCCCGGCGTGCCGCCGGCCGGTTGGCCGAACGTATTGGGCTGGGGGAGTACCGGGCTGGCGAGGTCGTCCTGGCGGTGTCCGAGGCCGTCACCAACCTGGCTGTGCACGCCGTCGCCGGGACGATCCTGCTGCGAACAGTGCGGACCGCGCAGCACACCGGGATCGAGTTCCTGGCCGTGGACAGTGGGCCGGGGATGGCGGACGTGGCCGCCTCCATGCGCGACGGCCACTCCACCGCCGGCACCCTTGGGATCGGCCTGGGAACGATCGCCCGTCTCGCTGATGCCTTCGACATGCACTCCATCCTCGGGCAGGGGACGGTGATGCTGGCCCGGTTCTGGCCTCTGGATGTGCGGTCCGTCCTCGCAGATGAGGGCGATGGGCTGCCGCAGTTGGTGGTGGAAGGAGTGACCCGGCCCATCAGCGGGGCGCGGGAGTGTGGGGACGGCTGGGCGGTGCGCTTGGACGACACCGGGACACCGGCGTCGTCCGGGGCCGGCCAGGGGCGGGCGGTGTTGGTGATGCTCTGTGACGGGCTCGGCCACGGCCCCCTGGCCGAGATGGCCTCCCGGGCCGCGATCCATGCGTTCCGTGCGGGCCCGGGCCGATCGCCGGAGGAGGTGATGGGAGAGATCCACCGGCGGCTGGCCGACATCCGGGGTGCCGCGGTGGCCGTGGCACGCATCGAGCCGGACCGGGCGCGGGTGCTCTTCTGTGGCGTAGGCGAAATCGCCGCTGCGATCGTGACACCTACGTCCAAGGCCGGCCTGCCCATTCTGCCGGGGATCGCTGGGCACCGGATGCGCACCCTGCGAACCTCTACCCACCCGCTGCCGGCCGGCAGCGCAGTTGTCTTGCACTCCGACGGTCTGAGCGGACGGTGGAACCCCGCGACTCTTCCCGGAGTCCTCGAGCACTCCCCAGCCGTGATCGCAGGCCACCTCCTGCGCAGCGCCGGCAAGCACCACGACGACGCCTCCGTCGTCGTGGCCAAAGGGCCTTGGTAAGCGCACTATGCGAACCTTCGCCGTGCCGCCGCCACGTCGAGGACCATTGCTTGCCGAAGGCCGGCTACGCTGCCGCGGTCCGGATGGCTATGGCCCGCAGCGCGTCGGCCATGAACTCGGCGAGATCCGAGGTCCGGGCCTCCAACCAGGAAGCCTGCCCCGCCGAGTCCTCGACTGTGCCCAGAAGAGTCGCCTCGCGCTGTTCCCCGGAGGTCCAGACCAGCATCGGCCCGTCCTCGGCCCCGCCCGGTTGCGGCTGCACCAGCCCGGCGGCCAGCAGGTCCACCCCGAACCTCCAGAACACCTGCTCGCCGTCCCGGCGGAACCCGACGCGGACCGACCACGGCGTGGCAGCGGCCCAGTGAAGATCCACCAGAACCGGGGCGGCCGTCCCGACGTGTGTCATCGGCACCCGCCGCTCGATTACTCCGGCGCGCATTCGGCGCTTCACCCTCCTGCCATCCGACGAATGCCGACACTGTGACGTCGACGGGCCCGGATGGTCGACTTCGGCTCCGATGCGGTCCGGGAGTCTGCCTGTGACACGAGGAGGGGCCCGGTGCCGTGTGGCACCGGGCCCCTGGGGGATCAACACCATCTACCTACCGGCGGAACCACCGGCCTACTTGGTTCCGCCAGGCTGCTTGACGCAGCCAGGTGCGGGGATCTCGGAGGTGTGACCGGAAATCACCTTCCGTCCGGGGACTGACGCGCCCACCCGGGCCTGACCTGTGCCTGGGCGATCCTGATGGTGTTGGGTCCGCTTTTCTTCGTGTCCTGCCACGGCGGCCCCGGCGCCCACCACCACTGCTGGCACCGGAACCCCATTGCCGTCCTGCCACTGCTCTCGCGGCAGTTCGTGTCTGCCGCGCCGCTCGCCTGCTCGTTGCTACGTGAGAAACCTTACCCACGCTAGTGGCGTATGTCTACTCCAACGAGTGTAGATTTTCGGAAGTCGATGGCGCAGTTGTGTTTCGGCAGCCCGCTGAGGTGGATCCGGGCCGAACTGGAAGATTCTCGCCGCACCAGTCCTGACTCCGTGGCAGGCCCCGTGCCCGGAGGGTCAGAACTTGATGCTGCTGATGAACGCCGCCACTGAAGAGGTGCCCTGCCGGATGCTCGGGGCGATAGAGGTGAAGGCCAGGTAGAACCCCAGCAGCGCGCACACGACCGCGTGCCAGGCCTTCAGGCCGTCTTTGCGGCACAGGAACAGCGTGATGAGGCTCAGCAGCAGCACGCCGGATACGGACAGGACCATGACGGGTGCCTCCTCGCGGTGTCGCCGTGCAACCCTGCTGTCAGGGAAAGCTAGTCGCCTCCACTACGACACGACCGTCGGACACGGCCGTGACCACCCAATGTCACCTGGATTGGGTACGGGACGGCGCGGCGACACATTGCCGCTCCTGGGTGGGTTGATCCCCGGTCGCGCTCGCGCCTGTCCGTCGAGTTCGGCGGTCAATCGCTGCGACATGGTCCCTGTCTCGGCGCTGTCTCATAGCCGAGGACGCAGGTAGCGGTGCTCGTCGGCCTGCCGGCTGGCAACGCCGAAGACCGGGACCAGTTCGGCCCAGCTGGTGCCCAGATGCCGGGCGGCATCGACGATTTCGGGCTCGAAGTGCCTGCCCCTTGCGCGCGACTCACGCAGCAGCATCAGCGCAGCCAGCACCTGGGAACCAGTCAGCGGCGGGTCGGTGGACGCCGTTGACGCCGCGGGCCGCCGCGCCGCGGACATTGCACTCAGCACCTTCCCCAGCGCTGCGCCGACTGCCTGTTCTCGTATCGCCCGTAGCTCGTCCTGGCCTTGTTGCGAACCATTGACCTGCCTGTTCATCATGTCACCCTTTCGCCGACATGGAGGCTTGTCGTCGTTCTGATGACATGCTATACCTGAAGTCGTCAGCGAGTCGACCGCCCGGTCGACCACTCACCTGGAGGTGACCCCCATGTTGATGCGCACCGACCCGTTCCGTGACCTGGACCGCATCGCCCAGCAGCTTCTCGGGACCACCGCCGCCGGCACCTGGACCCGCCCCAACCCGATGCCCCTGGACGCCTGGCGCGAGGGCGAGGAGTTCGTGGTCTGCTTCGACCTGCCCGGCGTGTCCGAGGACGCCATCGACATCGACATCGAACACAACGTCCTCACCGTCAAGGCCGAACGCCGCCCCACCGCGATCGGCCAGGCCAAGGTGGAGATCTCCGAACGACCCCTGGGCGCGTTCTCCCGCCAGCTGTTCCTCGGCGACACCCTGGACACCGAGAACATCAAGGCCGAATACCACACCGGCGTGCTGACCCTGCGCATCCCCGTCGCCGAAAAGGCCAAGCCCCGCAAGGTCGCCATCACCACCTCCGCCGAGAAGAAGGCGATCAACGCCTGACCCCTGACACGCCATACGGCATGTCGCCATCGCCTCTGGTGGCCGCCACCCCCTTTTGCGCGGACACCAGAGGCGGGAACGGCAGTCGGTATTCGTGGAGGATGCCGCCGATCCTGTCGTGACGGGCGATTCGGAGGGCGTCGAGGTCGACGGCGTTGTCCGGGAATGGGCGCAGCGGCGCGGCCTGGCCGGGGGATCGGTGGGGCCGGTGCCCGTTGTAGAAGGACTCGTACTCGGCTAGGAGGTATGCCACGAGGTTGTAGCGCTCCTCTCACCAAGTCGTCATGTGACCGGCATACCGAAGATCAAACCCGGATCAGATGATCAGACCGGGGTGGGTCAAACCCGGCGCGCGACATCGGTAGGCCGTATTCGAGGCCGGCCGATCCCGGCCTTTCCTACGCGGAATTCCCCGCCGCGGCCGAGTCCGTGACCTCGGGCAGACTCGACAGCATCGCCAGGAACGGCCCGACGTGATGGCCCCTCTGGGCGCGGTGCCGAAAGGGCTGATCAAGATCGACGCTATAGCGGTTGCGGCGGCCCACCCGCTCGTGGGTGACGTAACCCGCCTGCTCCAGGTCGGCCACGATCGCCTGCGCGGTGCGCTCGACGACGCCGATGGCCTCGGCCAGGTCCCTCATCCGGATGTCGGGGCGGGCGACGATCTCGACCAGAGCGCGCCCATGCGCGGTCAGTATGGTCCACGAACCGTTGTTCTCGGTTTCGCCCATACTCCACGCTAACTCACGAGATTAAAAACGCGCGATTCGAACCACGTCTGAATCAGCGTGCTTTCGCTGATGGAGATGTCTCCCCGTGGTTGGTTTGTCCGGGGCGACTCCGAGGAGCCTGTGCGGGACCGTCACCAGTGGGCGGTCTCGTGGTTCGTGACCGTGACTCGCGCGAGGTTGGTCAGCAGGCGGCGGTTGCGCACATGCAGGAAGCACTCGCTCAGCGGCCCCTGTAGGCGTGCACCGGGCCCCAGCAGCGGGTGCTCGTCGAGGATGACCAAGGTGTTGTCGCTCCAGGGAATCAGAGTGAAGGCTATGCGAGCCGTGCCGAACGGTTTGGCCATGGCTTCCAGCTCCAGGCGTCGCGTCGGACCAGGCCGGGCAGCCGGGCTCGTCGCGTTCACACTGACGTGGAGTCCGAGCACGGCTCGGACCGCTTCGAGCGCGATGTCCACCGTACGAACGCGGTCAAGCACTTCCGCTGGAAGCCCGCAAACGCATGCCGCCCGTGGCTGCTCGCCAAGCTCGGCGCGGTATGCACCGCCGTCATCGTGGCGCTGGGAGCAAACGCAGGCAAGAGCTGTTCGGTCCCTCGTTCCTGGTCGGCGCGTCGGTCCAGGTCGGCGGGATCACCAGGTCGCGGGTCCGCTGTGTCGCAGGCGGGCATGCTCTGACGGTCCTTCTACCAAGCGTGGCTGATCATCTGTTCCGCCGGCTCGGCGGTGGTGTCCGGCCGTTCTGCGTCCTTGGCTTCCGGCCTTGCAGGCGCTGTGCGTGAACTCGCCCTTCTCGGCCGGACGGGACATGCGCTGTGCCAGCTGGCGGTACTTCGACGTCAAGGCCCTGCCCACCGTGGAGCCGGCCCCGATCCTGGATGAGGCCGCGTACGAGCGGATGGCCCACAGCCTGACCACGGACGGGCCGCTCCTGGACCGCAAGATGATCTATTGGTATTCCCGGCCCTCCGAACACTGCCCGACCCTTGAGATCCGTATCGCCGACGTCAACCCCGACCTCGAAGTCGTCCTGTTGTACGCGGTGCTCCTGCGTTCTCTGGCGACGACGTTGCTGGCCGAAGCCCGCCGCGGGCACCCGTGGCCGGACGTGGACCGGCCCCGCTTGGAGAAGTACCACCGCTCCGTCGCGACAGACGGGCTGCGCGGCTGGGTGCTCGATCCGGACGCGGGCATGGACGTGCCGGCGGATACCGCACTGGACCGGCTGGCGCGCCGTAGCCGGCCCGGTCTGGCCGCCGCCGGCGACGAAGAGCTCGCTGAGCGGCTGCTGAACCGGTTCCGGCAACGCGGCACCAGCGCCGACCGGCAACGGCTCGTCTACGGCAGGCGCCAAAGCTTCTCAGATGTCGTCGACTGGCTGGCCGTGCCATAAACGGAGCACCTCATGCAGAATCCCGAATGCGTCTTCACCGCCTGGCCCGCGCACATTCTTCGCGGTGTGGTTCCTGTTTCCGTGGGCCTTGACGGCATTGACCATCTCCTTGCGCTGCCCTCGAGTGAGTTGCGGGCGGAACCGTTCGCAGACGCGCTATACGTCTCCACGTGCAGGCAGCGGCAGGACGGGTGAGTATGGGGGCATGGACCCGGTCGAGGCGCTGATCCGGATCGCGTTCCTGCTGGAATGGCGCGGCGCCTCTCCCTACCGGGTGCGGGCCTTTCATACGGCTGCCGACGCCATCCGCGATCTGCCGCCCGGGCCCGCCGACATGGCCGAACTTCAGCGGTTGCGCGGGGTGGGACAGGTGACCGCCGAAGTGATCGCGCAGGCGTCGGCCGGTGGTGTGCCGGCGTATCTGGCCCGGTTGGAGGATGAGGTCGGACCGGGTGCGGATGCCGGCTGGGCCTTGGTGGTCGCGAGTAAGGGGGATTGCCATCTTCACTCCGATTGGTCCGACGGCGGCAGCCCCGTGGAGGAGATGGCCGATGCGGCCCGCGCCCTGGGTCATCAGTGGGCTGTCCTGACCGACCACTCGCCGCGCCTGACCATCGCCCACGGCCTGAGCCCGGAGCGGCTGCGGCGTCAACTGGAGGCCGTGGCCGCTGTGAACGCACGACTGGATCCCGGCTTTCAGCTGTTGACCGGTATCGAGTGCGACATCCTGGAGGACGGCTCGCTCGATCAGGAGGAGGAGTTGTTGGCCGGGCTGGACGTGGTCGTGGCGTCCGTGCACTCCAAGTTGCGCTCGGAACCCGAGCCGATGACCGCGCGCATGCTGGCCGCGGTACAGAACTCGCATGTCGACGTCCTCGGCCACTGTACGGGCCGGATCGTCACGGGCCGCGGCCGTCCGCAGTCGCGCTTCGACGCCCCAGCCGTGTTCGCCGCGTGTGCGTGGTCCGGGACCGCGGTGGAGGTCAACTGCCGCCCCGAGCGGCGCGATCCACCGGATGACCTGCTTGAGCTGGCCGCTTCTGCAGGCTGTCTGTTCGCCGTGGACACTGACGCCCATGCGCCCGAGCAACTGCACTGGCAGTCCTCGGGCTACGCGCGCGCGGCCCGGTTCGGCTTGGGTGAAGACCGGCTGATCACGACGTGGCCGCTCGCGAAGCTGCGGCGCTGGACGAGCCGGGGGTGACGCGGAGCCTGGCCGTCGAGCCCGCATCGGCCGAGTGTGAAGGGACCTGACGCATCAGCCCCGCCGATCGGGCGACGCGCGCCGGATCTCGCTGCCATAGGCAGTGGTTTCGCCCCATTTGGCTATCGCCAAAGGGGACATAAGCGGCGAAAAGGCCGGCGTCTGTCGTCGCCGGTGCGCAGACTCGGAAGGGGCGTGCCATGGCCGTGCTCGTGCTGTGGCTCATCGGGTTCGTGGCCGGCGGCGCCGCGACCGGGGGAGGCCGGCGCCGGTGGTATGGACGACGGTAGGCAGGCTCTTCCTGCCTCAGTCGTTGAAGCGGCGTTGAAGCGGGTAGCCGAGGTCCTCGGCAGTATCGAGTACGGGGCGGCGGTCCTGCACTGCCCGCTGGGGTCTCGCCTGGCACCTCGGCGCCGAGGTGCCAGACGGCTCCGGGCAAGTGGCCCGGAGCCGTCTTCTTTTGGAGGAGATGTACCTGTAACCGGCTGCGGAAGCAGCGTTCCGCCCTACGTACCTCATTTTACCTGTTTGACCCCTATGGGGCGGGGCACCTGGGCCGGGTCTCAACCTGATCGTTTCCGGCGAAGGAGGAAACCCGTGAGTGCGAACAAGTTGACGGGTAAACGAATAGCGTTCCTGTTCGCTGACGGTGTAGAGGAGTCGGAACTCACCCGACCGCTGAAGGCGGTGAAGGACTCCGGTGGTACGCCGACGCTCATCTCGCCCGAAGCCGGCGAGATCCAGATGATGCGCCATGACGACAAGGGCGGCACGATCCGCTCGGAGCTCGATGCCTCCGATGCCAAGCCCGACGACTTCGACGGTCTTGTGATCCCGGGAGGCGTCGCCAACCCCGACAAAATGCGGACCGATCCGGCGAGCGTCCGGTTCGTGCGGGCGTTCTTCGAGGCGGGCAAGCCGGTCGGGGTGATCTGCCACGGTCCGTGGATGCTGGCCGAGGCGGACGTGGTGCGCGGACGCACAGTCACCTCCTGGCCCAGCCTGCGCACCGACCTGCTGAACGCCGGCGCGCGATGGGTCGACCAGGAAGTCTGCGTCGACGGTGCGCTGATCACCAGTCGCAATCCCGGTGACCTTCCGGCCTTCTGTGAAGAGATCGTCGAGCAGTTCGCGAACGGTGCGGCCGACCGCTAGCCCGGAGCGGACCCGGCGTAAGCGCGGAGCTGGGACTCAGTCAGCCAGGTCGGGCTCAGCGTCCGCGATCGGTCCTACCTCGGTGAACAAACTCCTGATACCCGCCAGGTCCAGGACCCGGATCACGGGGTCCGACGGTGCCGCGAGGACGATGCTGCGGTTGTTCGCGGTGGCGCGCTGCATCGCGTGCACCAGGACGCGAAGTCCCATGGAGTCCAGGAAGGTCACTTGCGAGCAGTCGATGACCAGATCGGTCGAGGCGTCCCAGGCCTCCTGAAGGTCGGCTTCGAACCGCGAGTGGGCGGCCAGGTCCACATCGCCGGCGACCGTGAGCACCACGGGACCCGTGGCCTGGCTCGCAGTGCTGGAGAACTCCATGACCGGCTCCTGATACTCGGCCCCTCCGGCGTGGGGCTGCCAACGGTAGCGACATAAGCTTTCGGTATCTCGCGCGGCTCTGTCAACTGATGGCTGAACTACTTATCGCGAATCCCGGATCGTGTGTTGTCGACCCTGAGAAGGGTCCCGCGGCCACCGCTTATGCGGACTGCGAACGGACACACCGGCGGATGGCCGGAGGCGCTCGAGCCGTTGCCGGCCGAGCTGAGCGCTCGGCCTCGGGCGGCTCCGGGAACGGCTCGACGGAGGGCGCTGAGAATCCGTTGTCGGTGTGCTCGTTTAGTAGGTGCCGGAGCGGACATCGGTGGACGTCACCGTCTGAGCGCGACCCAGTGCTGGAAGCGGGGCTGAAAGGGAGACCCCGATCCGGTTGTCCATGGTGAGATGAGAATATGAGTGTGCTTCCCTTCGCCGCTCGGGCGCCCGTTCCGGCGGAGCCGTTTCGTCACGAGGCATTTCTGTACTCTGGCGACGAGCACTTCGTGAGGGGCGTCGGCGCCTTCGTCCGCGCCGGGTTGGAGGCGGGGGAGGCCGTCCTGGTCGCCGTTGCCGAGGCCCGTGCTGACCTGCTGCGACAGGAGCTGGGGCGCGATGCCGGACGCGTCGAGTTCCTGGACATCGTGAACGTCGGCCGCAATCCCGCGCGGATCATCCCGGCGTGGCAGGACTGGGTCGACAAGAACGCCTCCACGGCGCGCGGTTTCCGCGGGATCAGCGAGGCGACGTGGGCCGGCCGTACCCCGGGCGAGATGGCCGAGTGCCGACTGCACGAACGACTCGTGAACACGGCCTTCGACGGCGGTCCGGGCTGGTGGCTGCTGTGCCCCTACGACGTCGACGCCTTGCCGGCGTCGGTCATCGAGCATGCCTACGGCAGCCATCCGGACGTGATCGCCGACGGCGCCGGGGCGCGCGATGCCGGGCACCCCTATCGCGGGCCTGACTTCCCGGCCGCGTTCGGCGAGCCGCTCGAGGAACCGTCGTCCGCGGTGTGGGAGGTCGTGTTTGACCTCTCAAGTCTGGGCGGGCTTCGCGATCACGTGACGGACTTCGCGAAGCCGCTGGAGGGCTACCGCAGAGTAGACGACGCCGCCCTGGTCGTCAGCGAGTTGGCGGCGAACAGCATCAAGTACGGGGGAGGCGGCGGCGTGCTGCGGTTGTGGCACGAGGGCACAGACCTGGTGTGCGAGGTGCGGGACGGCGGGGTGATCACCGATCCGCTGGCCGGGCGGCGGCGGCCTTCGATCGCCACCCGCGGCAAGGCCGGGCTGTGGATCGTGAACCAGGTCTGCGACCTGCTGCAGATCTGGTCGGTGCCGGGACTGGGGACCGTCGTCCGAGGCCGCCTCGGGGCGATCGACGGCCGCGAACCGCGCAAGGACTAGCGGTACACACCGGCCGGCGGGCTCAAGCTCGGCCGGGAACGGACGCTGAGACACCCGGTCCGGGCTGAGGTTTGCGCCGCGGCCGGTACCGGTAGGACGGGAAATGGGACTTTAGCTCCTAATGCCATCCTAGGGAGTAATCGTGATAGTTTCGCATGATCCGGCCACCGGTCAGAAGCTGCTGCGTGCCTCCGACGCGCGGGCCGCCTCCGATCCGACAGCTGCCAGCCAGGCGGCCGCCGACGCGATCAAGAGCTATGTCAGCAGTCAGGGCCTCGACACGTCCGACCTTCAGGTCGACTTCGACTACGGTTCGGGGACGGTGACCCTTTCCGGTTCAGTGGCGGATGCGGAGACGGTCGCGAAGGTGATAGTTGCCGCGGTGAACGTCGCAGGGGTCTCGGCGGCGAACGCGGACGCGCTCGATCCCCAGCCCACTGCGACGTTCTACACCGTTCAGCCCGGGGACAACATGTCGAAAATCGCCGTGCGACAGTACGGCGACCCCAACCAGTACGACACGATTTTCCAGGCCAACAAGCCGATGCTGACCAGCCCCGACCAGATCTATCCCGGGCAGGTGTTGGTGGTTCCGTCGTAGTAGGCAGCCCGTTGCGGTTTCATGCCGTGGACGGCTCCGCAGGGAACCGCGGCTGGGGCCGCGGCAGTGGCGGCGCCGCCAGGTGGCCCTGGTATGTCAGATCACGCATTCAGGAGCGTCGCCGACTCCAGTCGGACTCACCGAGTGTTGCCGACGGGTTCCCGCCACGTGATCGCCCTATGCCCGGCACCTCTTTGCTCATCGGGCGGGCGATGCTAACTTCCGAGCGTCTGATGATTACCTTCGGTTACGGCTCTTCTCTGCCGTTGTCCTGTGAGGATTTCTACTTTTCGCCAAGCATGGAGAGCTGATTCAGCCATGCCTTTTTCCGTCAGCGACCTTCGCAAGGCTCTGGAGATTGCTCAGGGGCCGTGGCCCGCCCCCCCCGGCGACCAACAACGAAGCAGCCCACCGACCCGGGCTCATCTTCGACACGGCATTGCAAGTGGACTCGATCGTCATGCCGTACCTCCAGCTGAAGCCCAGTGACTGAAAGGACCCTGATTCCGGTGGGTACCAGAATCCTGTCCGCCAGCTCCTTGCTGTCCTTCGACGTCGAGCCGGATCCCGACCCCCTGACCGTCTCGACGGCCGCGCAGCCGGTGATCGGCCGGTTGGATATCACGGTCGGTGTCGGGGCCTCGGGCCCGGTGTTCTGCAGAAAGGTCACGGTCCGGATCCGCATCGGTGCTGGCGACTCGGCACTGACTGAGAACCGTGGCCAACTCACCTCTGGTGTGATCGGTGCGACGGGCTGGACTGCCCGTTCCGGGTACGCCGATGGTGACTGGCAGGTCTTCGAGTTCGCCACCGATCGCCCGGTCAACGTCACCGGACGTGCCGTCACCCTGGTCATCTCGCAGATCGAGGTCAACAAGGCCACCGGCAACGCGGACCTGAAGATCATCGAGGAGAGTTCCCCGACCAACGGGTCCTTCACCGAGAAGACCACCGACGACGTGGTGGCCAAGTTCCCGGCCGAGTTCTTCTTCCGCAACTTCCGCCCGACCAGCGTGATGGTTGGTAACAGCGAACCCGCGGAGCTGAAGTGGGACGGCAGCGCCGGCGCCGAGTACACGATGTTCTGGGGCCGGAACAGATCGGAAGTGGTTTCCGGCGTCCGCGAATGGGAGACACCCGAGGGGTTGACCGAACCCACCGGCTTCATGCTCCAGGCGAAGGTGACCGTCTCCGGCGTGACCCTGACCCACACCCTGACCACCGTCGTCATGGTCGAACGTCCAGACCTGGAGATCGGGAACCTGTCTGTCCTGGGACAAGTTGGCCTGCTCAAGTCGAGAATGCTTCTCCCGGGCGAGCTGGAGGCCGGCATCAACGTCATCGCGCCCACCGATGGGATCTTGTCCGTGCACTTCCCCGAGTCAAATCCCGCAACTGTAAAGGTCTACACCCAGGCGATGTACGGACTGCGAATGTTCAGTTCCGGGGGCCCGCATATATTCCCGGTCAATAAGGGAAGCCAACTCTCGGTCCAAGTCGTTGCCGGGAATCCCCTTAATGTGATCGTCAAATGGTTCGGCTTCGGAACCAGTTCACTTTCCGATTCAGTAGCCGACTCATGACCGTCCACGCCTTCGCTTCCGGCTGGAGGTTCCTCTCGAGTTCAGGCACGGTGACAAGTACCCGGGATGGGCGCATGTTCGAGGTATGAGATCTGCGCAGGGAGGCGGCCTGACTCCGACGGTGCGGGCGTCTCGGCCCTGACCGAGAACTGCGCGCAGCTCGCCTCGGCCGTCACATCGGCCTTGTGCCCGGTAGGTTCGGCACCTGCCGGGCAGTGTGCTGGAACGGGCCGAGGTCGCGGGTGCCGCGCAGGCTGCCTACACCTGTCACACGCTGTAGCTGACGATTGCTCGGAACAGCTTAGTAGCCCTTGACGAAGGCGATCACATACCACTTGGCGGAGGTGGCGTTGTAGACCGCGGTGAGGAAGTCCCGCTTGTTCGGTGTGGTGGTAAGGGTGGTCGAGGAAATGGTGGTCCCCAGGCCGAAAGCGGAACTCAGGGTGAGGGTCCGGCTGCCGGTGGCGTCCTGGATGAGTTCCCAGGTGATGCGTTGCCCGTTGGTGGGGTTCGTGGGGGTGCCCAGTGTTCTGTTGCCGCTCAAGGTGACCAGGAAGAGGTTTCCCAGCGCGGCGTTGGTGGCGATGGTGGGGGCGTCGGTGAGCGTGACGGGGGCGGGGTTGACTTTCGCGTCGACGTAGTCCTTGCGCGTCAGGTGCGCGGCCAACGTCGGTGCAGTGGCGCTGGAGACGTTGCCCTCGTAGTAGGCGGAGTCAGAGCCGTAGACGAACCCGCTGGCCACGGTGCCGCCGGCGGTGTCGTTGATGATGTTGGTGTAGCCCGCCAGCGACAGGGGCGCGACGTTGCTGACATCGCCGAGGGTCGCCGAGCAGCCAGTGTCGACCTTGACGGAGTTGACCGCCGTGCCGGTGGGGGTGTTCTCGGCGAATCCGAGGATGCTGACGGCTCGTGCGGCGCCGGTGACCCAGATGCTGACGTTGGGGTTGTTGTAGGTGAAGGAGTTGTACAGGCCCACGCCGATCGCGCCGTTGATCTTCCAGCTGTAGCCGTTGTATCCGGTGCCGCGGTTGACGGCGGATTCGGCGCCGCATCCGGTGAAGCTGATGCCCTGGCTGCCGACGCCGGTCACGTCGTAGCCGATCCCGCAGTGGTCCGCTGCGCAACCGACGAAAGAGCAGTAGGCCATGGTGTCGACGTAGAAGCCCGCATTGGTGACGGTGTCTGCGTAGCAGGAGGCGAACGAGCAGCTGGTCCCCGCGGCGCCTCCGGAGACGCCGTGGATGTTCCAGCCGTGGTTGCCGTTGTTGGCGGATGTCACGCCGTCAAAGGTGGACACGATCGGGTTGGACAGGTCGATCCCGGTGTCGCCGAACTGTTTCACGGTCATGCGCGCGAACGCCAACGAGACGGTCGCGGGGTTGGCCGAGCGCGTGAGCAGGATCCCTTTGCCCGTGCCGCTGCCCGGTCCTTGGACGGTCAGGTCCTGGATGGTCAACCGGGTGATGTCCGAACCGGTCAGCCCGTGGGCCGTTGTACTGCTCTGTGCGATTACCGACGAACCGTCGCTTACGCCTTCCAGGATCAGGTTGGAGCGGGCCGTCAGCGCCGAGGAAGTCTTGTAGGTGCCTGCGGGAAAGACGACGGTTCCGCCAGAGGACGGCACCGCATTGATCGTGTTTTGGATCGAGGTGGTGTCGTCGGTGACGCCGTCGCCGGTTGCACCGTAGTCCACGACGTTGAACCAGTAGGTGCTGGCCATGGTGGTCTCCGTCCAGGCTCGCGTTTTCAGTGAGGGTTGCAGCTGGGATAGCGGCCGCTGGACCGGCGGTCGGCCGAGTGAGTCGATCTGAACGTTCGCTGAGGTCTCAAGGGAAGTCTGGTCGCGGCAAAGCGGCGCCAGGGACACGGACTTCCGGTACAGGCTTGCCGGGAAAACGCGGACGCGTTCTGCGACGCGGGCTACCCCCTAGCCTTCATTACATAAGGTAACGCTTTGGATGCTTATAGTAAAGGACTCCTTCCGTGTCAACTCGTCGCGGTGCGTGAACTGCTGGCCGGCCGGTGCTTTCGCCGGCCTGTGGCTGGCTGAACCACCATCGCCTCACCGCTCTACACCTCCGCGCCTGTCAGGGCACGCCATACCTTCCCGATCCTCACCTGCTGGGCCGGCGTGAACTGTCGGCCGGAGAAACTCAAAGTGATGAACGTGCTGCTCTGTTCGGGTCAAGCACCGCGCCGGCAGAGCGGCCCGGAGCGAGAATCTTGATGAGTGCGGTCGTGGGCCCCGGCCCGGCTAGGTGGAGCCGCGGGATGCTGAGGAGTCGGCGGTGGGCCAATCGGAATCGATGCGGGGACGGGCTCGCAAAGAGGCGTGGGGGCCCGCCTTCGTGCGCAGGCCCAGGAACCTGACCCGGGATGGTCGCACCAAGACCGACCACATGGCGGACCTGCGCCACGCCGGAGCGGAGCGGATCGTCGTGCTGGTGCCCGCCCACGACGCGGAAGCCCTCATCGGCGAGACCCTGGAGTCGCTCGCGGCCCAGACCAGGCCTGCGGACGAGGTCATCGTGGTTGCCGACCGGTGCACCGACCGTACTGCGGAAATCAGTACCGCGCACGGCGCGCAGGTCGTCGAAACGGTTGCCAACACCCAGGCCAAGGCAGGCGCGCTCAACCAGGTCCTTGCCGAACTGCTGCCGCAACTGTCCGACGAGGACTTGGTGATGGTCATGGATGCCGACACTTCGCTGTCGCCCCAGTTCATCGCCGAAGCAGCCCGGCGCCTGCGCAGCCAGGAGCCGGACCAGGCGCCCGTCGGCGGCGTGGGCGCCGTCTTCTTCGGCTACCCCGTGCGCGGCCTGGTCTGCCACCTGCAGAACAACGAGTACGTGCGGTACGGCCGCGAACTCTACCGCCGCCATGGCCGGGCCGACGTCCTGACCGGCACCGCATCCCTCTACCCGGTCTACGCCCTGCGCCACGTCCAAGCAGCGCGCGCCCACGGTGTGCTCTCGCGAGGCCGGGGAGTCTACGACGTGGAGGCGCTCACCGAAGACAACGAACTGACCCTCGCGCTCAAACGCCTGGGATACCGCTGCGTGTCACCGCGCGCCTGCATCGTGGGCACGGAGCTCATGCCCACCTGGTCCCGGCTCTACTACCAGCGTCTGCGCTGGCAACGCGGCGCCCTGGGCAACCTCGCGGCCTACGGCATCACCCGCGTCACCCTGCCCTACATCGGCCGACAACTGCTCACCTACCTGAGCGTGGCCTTCATCCCCTTCTTCCTCACTGCTCTGCTGTACTACACCTTCACCAAGGGGTTCCCCGGGTGGCCGTGGTTCTGGCTCGCGATCACCGCCATTGCCGCCTTCGAACGCGTGTGGGCCGCCAAACACGGCGGGTGGAAGTCGCTGCTACTGGCCGCCCTGATCGTGCCGGAGCTGCTCTTCGACCAGTTTCTCAATGTGATTTACATCAAAGCCATAATCGATCTGCTCGTCGGCACCGAGGCGACCTGGGAACGCACGCGCAGCCGGGGGCGCCGCCTGCGTGAGGCGATCACCACGGCGATGGGATTCGCCCTCCTCCTGGCCGCCGCTGTGGGTCTGTCCCTCGCCTGCGTCGCGCTCGGCATCGCATGGCTTCTGATCGCGATCTTCGTGCTGTCCGGCGTCGCCGCAGCCGCCGTCCGCCTCAGCCGCCGCCACCCCCTCGGAGTGCTCCTGGCCCTGCCCAGCGGCGAGCAGATGCATGGCGAAATTCCACCCTGGCGCCAGTGAGGAGTGTCGGATACCCCCGCCCGCCACGGGTACGGCCATGATGGTCGGGGGTGTCTCCGTGGGGTGCGATGGCCTGCCGACCGGTGGCCGGTGCGCTTCCGCGCTGTTCCCAGAGGTTTCGCAAAGCGGGTTGATTCGCTCCTGTTTCGCGGTTCTGGCGGGCTTGCCCGGTCAGGAGGTGTGGTCGAGTCCTGCGTGAGCCCAGGCCCGTCCACAACCAGTCGAACCCACGGTCTCCCAGCTGGACCAGTCCGGACTCGCCGAGTTGCGTCTCCGCTACAAGTCCCGGCTCGAATCACATGCCCGGCCGGACGGCACCTACCTGATCCCCTCAACGTCTCGGCTGCTGTGGGGACCGCTGTGACCCGCCGCGGTATCGGCGCGTCGGAAGGGCCGCCGCTACCACCCGGCCATGTCCGCGGGGTTCCTTGTTCGGGGCGACTACCTTGCTATTTCGTTTTTCTACGAAGTATCATGGTGGTCATGATCGAGCCGGATGACCTTGACGAACTGCTCCGCGCGGTGGCCAGCAGGCATCGGCGGCGCATCCTGTTCGAGGTGTGGGGCCGAGAGCGCGGCGCCGGGGAATTGGCCGAGCTGCTTGAGCTGGCCCCGGCCAGCGTGTCTGAACATCTCAAGGTGCTGCGCAAGCACGGGCTGGTGACCATGAGGGTCGACGGCACTTTTCGGCTCTACCGAGCTGTGCCGGAACGGCTGTACCAGCTTGCCGAGCTTCTCATCCAGGTGTTTCCGGCCGTCGACCCGAGCGGCGAGAGCGAAGAAGGACAGGAGAACGCGACATGAGCGATCAGGCCGTGCGCCAGGCGAACGCGGTGGTGCACTTCGACATCAGCGGCCCGGACGACGAGCATCTGCGGCGCTTTTACGGAGACTTGCTGGATTGGGAGATCGTGCCCCAGGGGCCGGGTTACTCGCTGGTGCAGACGCCTGGAGGGCTGCGCGGGAGCATCGTCGAGGCCGAGGGGGCCGCTGTGACGCTCGGCGTCGCGGTAGCGGATCTCGAGCTGGCTGTGCGTCGCGCCGCCGAGCTCGGCGGTGAAGTCGTGATGCCCCCGACCGACAACGGATGGGTGCTCAAGGCGCAGGTCACAGATCCGGCTGGGAACGTTCTGACCCTGATTCAGGGATCACGCCGTGCCGGCGAACCGGAGGCATGACGGTGTGGGTGCTGCTGATCGCCACCGGGGTTCTGTTCGCGGCAGTGGCGGCCGTCCCGCTGATCGGTCGCCGGCTGCCGCTGCGCCACGAGGCCAGTCGTGGCCTGCGCCTGGGTCGACAGCCGCAGGCCGTATGGAGCGTTATCACTGACACCGACGGCTTCACCGCCTGGCGGCCCGGTCTCACCCGGGCCGAATCGCTGGACGGGGTGGACGGGCGGGCCCGGTGGATCGAGCACGACCGCCACGGGAAGATCACCTACGAGGTGGTGGAGGCCGACGCACCCAGGCGGTTCGTCACCCGCATCGCAGACACCGGACTGCCGTTCGGCGGCACGTGGACGTGGACGATCGAGCCCAGGGCGCAAGGCTGCCTCGTTACCGTCACCGAGCACGGCGAGATCTACAACCCCCTGTTTCGCTTTGTCTCCCGCTACATCAT
Organism: Catenulispora sp. GP43; assembly: GCF_041260665.1. Lineage (NCBI taxonomy): Bacteria > Bacillati > Actinomycetota > Actinomycetes > Catenulisporales > Catenulisporaceae > Catenulispora > Catenulispora sp. GP43. Next base: position 79,732 of record NZ_JBGCCT010000013.1, read on the forward strand.
CGGCTACGGCGCCACCATGGAACGGATTCTGCGAGCACTCGCCAAGCACTTCGGCGAGGACCCCGTGTTGGAGAAATATGCAACGTTCGGCCCGTGAGCTTGGCTTTTCGCGACGCCGGCGGTGGGGTTGGGATCCTGAACGGTGTTGCTGTCGCGGCGATGTCCGTGCCAGGCAGCAGCCCGCGTGGAGTACTAGGAACTGGCAGGGGCCTGCGTCGCCGCTACCAGCCGACTCGTCTTTGCCGTCTGCTCCAGTGGCAGGACGCGGAGGGTGTCGGCCTTGATGGCCTGGTGGTGCTCTGGCGGGAGTGGGGTGCGCGGCGGGCGGCAGACGCCGCCGTGTCGGCCGGTGAGGTCCATGGAGAGCTTGATGGCCTGGACGAACTCGGTGTGCGAGTCCCAGCGCAGCAGCGGGTGCAGTTGGCGGTAGAGCGGGAGGGCGGTCGCGAGGTCGCCTTCGGTGGCTGCGCGGTAGAGCTCGTTGCAGACGTGGGGGATGGCGTTCGGGTAGCCGGAGATCCAGCCGGCCGCGTCGGCGGTCGCCAGCTCCAGCAGGACGTCGTCGGCGCCGACGAGCAGGTCCAGCTCCGGTGCCTGCTCCTTGATGCGGTAGGCGCGGCGGACATCGCCGGAGAACTCCTTGACCGCCTTGATGTAGCCGGCGTCGAAGAGCTGCTTGAGGAGCTCGGGGGCGAGGTCGACCTTGGTGTCTATGGGGTTGTTGTAGGCCACGATCGGGATGCCGGCTTCGGCGACTGTCCGGTAGTGCTCCACGATCGCCCGCTCGTCGGCCCGGTAGGCGTTCGGCGGCAGGAGCATGACCGCGTGTGCTCCGGCCTCGGCGGCCTGCTCGGCCCAGCGGCGGGCCTCCAGCGCGCCGTAGGCGGCGATGCCGACCAGGACGCGGTCGCCGCCGACGGTGTCCACGGCGGTACGGACGACGGCCGCGCGCTCCTCAGGGGTGAGGGTTTGGTATTCGCCGAGGGAGCCGTTCGGGCAGACGCCGTCACACCCGGCGTCGATGAGGCCGCGCAGGTTCTCGGCGTAGGCGTCGAGGTCCACGGACAGGTCGTCGCGGAACGGCAGGGCGGTGGCGACGACGACGCCGTGCCAGGGCTGACGATGGGGGAGGGACATGCTCATTGGTTCCTTGTCTGGTCGCGCGCTATCTGGTGTGTCACTCGGCGGAGATGCGGAGTGAGAGTCGGCGGGTCCGCCAGGGCCCTGAGTCAGTGCTCAGGCTTTGGTCACGGTGACCGTGTCGCCGAGCGGGGTGGAGGTGTCCACCTTGATCGTCACCCCGGCGGCAGCGTCGGTGAATGTCTGTCCGGTCGTCAATGCACCGAAGTCCACGGCTTCCTTACAGGCCGCAGTATTCGGGGCTCCGGGCGAGGAGTCCTGCACCTGGATCGGGCCGGCGCCGGTCGGTGTCGAGGAGTCGACCTTGTAGACGACCGCGCCGGGCTTGCAGACCGCGCCGTCCACTCCGAGCGCACGGCGCGACTCGACGACATAGGCGGTGGTCGCCCCGGTTCGCACCACGGCGATCTTCTTGCCGCCGGGGATCTCCAGCGCGCGAAGTGAGGTCGTCATGATGCCGGGCGAGTTCAGGCACGAGACCTGGCCGTCGCCGATCCAGCCGTTCTTCCAGTCCTCCCAACCGAAGTGGTGGGGGGCGTCGCCGGCGATGTTCCCCATCAGGTCGAACCCGCCGACGAAGCGGTGGATGTCGGTGCCGCTGAACGCGTACAGGTCCGGCAGGCCGAACGTGTGCCCGGTCTCGTGGTCGGCGACCTTCGGTCCCCAGTGGTACATGTCCTGCCCGAGCGTCACGCCCCACTTGATCTCCTTGCCGTTCACCACCAGGTTCGGGTGGGCCGGGTCATAGAGGTAGGCCGGGGAGAACGTGATGGCCGAGGCGTTCTTGGTGGGAACCACGTAGACCATGTCGAACTTCGACAGATCCGTGTACGGCGCGGCGGCTTCGCCGGCCTGCTTGATGTACAGCGCCTGCTGGTCCCACGTGATGCCACGCTGGAATCCGTAGGTGGCGGAGTCCTGTGGCATCCGCAGCCAGTGGTTGATCGGCGTGATGTCCAGATGGACCTTGCCGTAGGAGAAGTCGGACATGTACTGCGCGGCCGGGGCCAGGAATTTGTAGTACCCGGACGTCTCGTCGGTGGCCGGCGCGTCCGGGAAGTCGACGAACAGCATCGCGACCTTGATGTGCCCGCTCGGCCGCTGGAACTGCGTGTAGTCGGTGTTGTGGCCCTCGTCGGTCCAGCCGGTGGTACCGGTCAGCGCGCAGTCGGACGCGGGGTCGTGGTGCTGCGCCGCGCGCGCCGAGGCGGCCGAGGCCGGCGCGGCGACGGCGAACGGTAGGGCGAGGACGAGGGCGGCCGCCAGCCGTCCGGCGGGACGGGGGGTCGTGCGGGTGGTCGGACGGAGGTTTCGCATGGTTCTTCCTTTCGTGAGGTTGCTGTCGTGGCCTCAGACACGCCCTGCGGCCATATCCATGAGTCGAGCCAGAACGGCGCCCCCGGAAGCGCTGACGCCGTCGTGTTCCCATTCGTTGGTGACCCAGGCGCGCGCCGAGCCCAGGGTGTGCAGAGTGCGCAGGGACAGCTCCGCGTCGACGTACATGTCGTCGTGGTAGACCGCGGCCATGACCGGTACGCGGTTGGCCGCCAGCCGGCCGGCGTCGTAGAGGGCGGGCCAGTCGGTCCGGGCGGCGAGTAGTTCGGCGGCCTCGGCGAACGGACGCAGCCCCCTGATCTCCCGGACCATCCAGCGGAACATGGTCTCGCCGGTGAACAGCAGCGGGTCGGCGTCGTCGGCGAACTCCGGGAACCCGGCCACGGCCCGTTCCGCCGCCCAACCCGTGCGGTACGGACCCTGGCCGAAGCATGCCTCCTGCAACACCACGAACAGCGGGTTGTCGACGAAGCCGGTCTGCTGCATCACCTGGTGCAGGAACAGATCGGTCAGCCGTCCGAAGGGGTCCAACGCCTCCTCCAACAGGTAGCTGACCCGCTCGAAGCCGTCGCCCATACCGAAGACGAGCCCGAGCAGCCGGAACCGTCGCGCGGTCAGGCGGTCCCCGTCCGGAAGCCGGACGTCGTAGGCGGTGAGCAGGTCGGCGATCCGGCGGACCAGTTCGAGGTTCTGTGGATACCGGCGGTAGAACTCTGCGTTCTTGGCGGCGATCCGCGGCAGGGTGCGTGCGTAGACGTCATCGGCGGTCGCGTCCAGACCCGGCACGCCTCCGGTGATGTAGCACGCGCGGAGCCCATCAGGAGCCTGCGACAGGTAGGTGAGGGTGACGAATCCGCCGTAGCTTTGCCCGAGCGTCTCCCACGGCTCGTCACCGCACAAAGCGCGCCGGATGAGCTCAGCGTCGCGGACGATGGAGTCTGCGCGGTGCAGGGCCAGGTGTCGGGCCAGCGACCGTCCGGAGGGAAAGTGTGCGGCGGCGGCCGCGGTGATCGGGGTGCTGCGCCCCGTGCCACGCTGGTCGAGCAGCAGGACCCGGTGCGTCTTGAGCGCGTGGGCGAGCCAGCTCGGCGCGCCCCCGAGGGGGCGGGGCGACTTCCCGCCGGGTCCGCCCTGCAGATACAGCAGCCACGGCAGCTTCTCCGACGCCCGCGCCGGATCGACGGCCTCGCGGGCGTAGACCTCGATGGTCGGGCCGGCGGGATCGTCGTGGTCGAGCGGGACGGTGAAGACGTGGTCGGTCAGGTGCGGCCTCATACAGTGGTTCGCTCTCCGGGGAAGTGGCAGGCGGCCAGATGGCCTGGGCTGTGTTCGACGAGTGGCGGCTGCTCGGCGGCGCAGATGTCGGCCGCCTTGGAGCAGCGGGTGCGGAACGGGCAGCCGCTCGGCGGCCGTAGCGGGCTCGGCAGGTCTCCGTGCAGCACGATGCGCTGCCGGGCGCGTTCCGCGTCCGGTTCGGGCACCGGCACCGCAGACAGAAGCGCGTGGCTGTAGGGGTGCAGGGCGTTGCCGAAGAGTGCGTCGCGATCGGCGACTTCGACGATGGAGCCGAGATACATCACCGCGACGCGGGTGCAGATCTGCCGGACCGCGGCGAGGTCGTGCGAGATGAACACGTAGGAGAGCCCGTGTTCGTCTTGCAGGTCGCGCAGCAGGTTCAGAATCTGCGCCTGCACCGAGACGTCCAGCGCCGAGACGGGTTCGTCGCAGACCACGAGTTTGGGCCGCAGCGCCAGCGCCCGGGCGATGCCGACGCGCTGGGCCTGGCCGCCGGAGAACTCGTGCGGGTGCCGGTCGGCGTGTTCGGGGCGCAAGCCGACCCGTTCCAGAAGTGCCTCAACCGGTTCCTCGGCGGTGATGCGCTGGTAGCGGTACGGAGCGTCGAGGATCTGCCGCACAGTCATCCTCGGATTCAGCGAGGAGTTCGGATCCTGGAAGACGATCTGCAATGCGCGGCGGGCCCGGCGGAGGTCTTCGGCCTCCAGCGTCCCGAGGTCGCGGCCCTCGAACGCGACGGTCCCGGCGGACGGCTCGATCAGGCGGATCAGGAGTCTGCCAAGGGTGGACTTGCCGCACCCGGACTCGCCGACGACCGCGACGGTCTCACCGGCGTGCACGTCCAGACCGACCCCGTTGACGGCGCGGAGGTGTCCGGCCAGCCGGCGGGTCAGCCCGTGCCGCACCGGGTAGCTCTTGACGAGGTCGCGCGCTTGGAGAAGAGGCGTGGTCACGAGACCTCCAGGGACGGGACGGTCGGCAGGCGGTGCGGGACCGGCCCGACGAGCCGGGGCACACAGGCCAACAGGGCACGCGTGTAGTCCGCACCGGGGTGATGGAAGATCTCGTGGACGCCGCCGCTCTCGACCAGCCGTCCGGATCGCAGCACCACGATCTCGTCCGCCATGCCCGCCACGACACCCATGTCGTGGGTGATCAGCATGACCGCGGTGCCGGACTCACGACGCAGGCCGTCGACGAGTTCGAGGATCTGCGCCTGTACGGTGACGTCCAGCGCGGTCGTGGGCTCGTCGGCGATCAGCAGCTCGGGCTCCAGGCACAGCGCCATCGCGATCATGACGCGCTGGCGCATGCCGCCGGAGAACTGGTGCGGATAGTCCCGGGCCCTGCGCCCCGGCTCGGGGATGCCGACGCGCTCCAGCATGCTGATCGCGATGTCGCGCGCAGCCCGGCGGGTGGTCCGCCGGTGCGCGCGGTACGCCTCGGCGATCTGGAACGCCACCGGATAGTAGGGGTTCAGGCTCGACAGCGAGTCCTGGAACACCATGGCCATGCGGTCCCCGCGCAGCGACCGGACGACGCGCCGGTCCGCACCCAGCACGTCGATCCCGTCGAAGCGGACCCCGCCGCCGATCCGCGCACCGCGCAGCAACCGCATGACGGCCAGGCTGGTCACGGACTTGCCGCTGCCGGACTCGCCCACCACGGCCAGCACGCGGCCGGCCCGGACCTGGAAGGAGACGCCGGCCACGGCCCGGACCCCGCCGGGGAAGGTGACTTCGAGCTCTGAGACTTCCAGCAGGCTCACGCCGCGCTCCTCACCCGCGGGTCCAGCGCCGCGTACAGCAGGTCCACGGCCACGTTCGCGACCACGATGAACCCGGCGACCAGCAGCGTCACCCCGAGGATCACCGGCTGGTCGCCGGCGGCTATGGCGTCGGCGGCGAGCTTGCCGACCCCGGGCAGCCCGAACACCGTCTCGGTGATCAGTGCCCCGCCGAGCAGCGCGCCGAGGTCCATGCCGAAGATCGTGGCGATCGGGGTCAGCCCGGGCCGGATGGCGTGCCGGCGGATGACGGTGCGCTCGGGCAGGCCTTTGGCGCGCGCCGTGCGCACGAAGTCGCGTTCCAAGTTCTCCAGAACCTCGCCTCGGGTGATGCGGGCGTAAAGGCCCGCGTACAGGGTCGCCAGCGTGATCCACGGCATCACCATGGATTCGAACCAGCCGACCGGGTCGCCGGTGATCGGCACCGCGGTGGGATAGGGCAGCCAGCCGAGCTTGGTCACGAGCAGGAACTGCAAGGCCAGGCCGGTGAAGTAGATCGGCAGCGACAGTCCGCCGAGCGCGCCGACCATGGCGGCGCGGTCCCACCACGTCCCGGCCTTCAGCGCCGACACCACGCCGGCGGTGACGCCGACGGCCAGCCACAGCACCGCGGCGCCGAGGGCGATCCCGATGCTGACCGGCAGCCGCTCGGCGATCTCCGAGGTCACCGGCTGGTCGTTCTGGAAGCTGAAGCCCAGGCATGGGAAGGGACAGCGGAGAGCGTCGGGGCCGCCTCCGAAGGTGCGTCCGGCGAAGATGCCGTGAACGTAGGAGAAGAACTGCGACCACAGCGGCCGGTCGATGCCGAGCAGGTGCCGGATCTGCGACAGCCGCTCGGGGGTGCATGCCTTGCCGCAGGCGCCCTGCGCCGGGTCGGCCGGGGTCACGTAGAAGATGACGAACGTCAGGGCGCAGATGACCACCAGGATCAGCCCGGCCGCGGCGAGTCGTTTGAGCGTGTAGGAGATCACCGCTTGCGGCTCCTGGGATCCAGGGCGTCGCGGACCGCGTCGCCGACCAGGTTGAAGGCCAGAACGGTCGCGAACAGCGCGAGGCACGGCAGGGCGAAGTAGACGGGGTCGGTGGAGTACCAGGGCACGGCCGAGGCGATCATCTGGCCCCACGACGGCGTGGGCGGCTCGACCCCGACACCGAGGAAGCTCAGGCCCGCCTCGGCGGCCACGCAGCTGGGGATGGACATGGTCGCGACCGCCAGGATCGGTCCGGCCAGATTCGGCAGGATCTCGCGGAACAGCAGGGCTGTGCGATCGGCGCCCAGGGCCCGGGCCGCCTCGGCGAATTCGGTGTGTCGAAGGATCATGGCCTGGGCCCGCACTATGCGCGCGACGTATGGCCAGCCGAAGAAGCCGAGAACCGTGATGAGCAGCAACTGCCGGTTCACGCCCGGCGCCGCGGCCATCAGCGCGATCATGAAGATCAGCGCGGGGAAGGACATGACCAGGTCGGCCAGCCTGCTGACCACGGTGTCCGCCACGCCGCCGAAGTAGCCGGCGGCCAGGCCGAGGGCCGCGCCGAGCCCGGTGGACAGCGCGGTCGCCGCCAGCGCGATCAGCAGCGAGACGCGGGCGCCGTAGACGAGGCGGGCCAGGACGTCGCGGCCGTTCCCGGGCTCGACGCCGAGCAGGTGGTGCGCGCCGACGCCGCCGAGGTGGCCGGTCGGCAGGCCGCCGAGCGCCTCGTCGACCGCGGACCGGTCGAAGGCGGTCGGGGAGGTCCCGGCCAGGCCGGTGATCAGCGGAGCGGCTACGGCAGCCAGGACCAGGACGGTGATGACCGCCAGACCGGCCCGGGCTCCGGGGCGGCGCAGGATGCTGTGGAGAACGCGGGCTCCCCGCGCCCTGTCATCCCGGCCGCCCCGGGTCCGGCCCGCCCGGCCGGCGGGCAGATCCGGTCCGGCCGGGCGGGGGCTCGTGTCTTCGTCGAGCTCTGACATGGTCAGGACAGCCCCAGGGAGACCAGGTCCAGGCGGCCGACGTAGGCCACGTGCCCGTAGGCGCCGGCCACGTGCGGGCCGACCAGCACCGCCGCCTTGTCCCACAGGAACGGCACGATCGGCGCGTCGGCCATGATCTGCTTCGACAGCTCGCCGTACGCCTGGTCGGCGGCGGCGACGTCGCCCATCGCGGCGATCTCGTCGAAGCGCTTGTCGACCTCGGGCGAGGAGTACATCGCGCGGTTGTTGTTGCCCTGGGCGGTGATGAGGCGGCCGTCGAGGATGATCGGCAGCAGCGTCGACGGTCCGGTCCAGTCCGGGGTCCAGCCGTCGATGACCATGTCGTGCTCCTGCGCCACGGTCTCCTCGGTGGACCAGTACGAGGACGAGGGCACCTCGTTGAGCTTGACGCGGATCCCGGCCTTGCCGAGCGACTCCTGGATCGCCTCGCCCTGCGCCTTGCCGGTCGCGGTGCCGGGCAGGTCGAGGGTCAGGTCGATGCCGCCGGGGAAACCGGCCTCGGTCAGGAGCTGCTTGGCCTTGGCCGGGTCGCCCTGTCCGCCGGGGGTCGCGTACGGGTCGTCGGGAACGTGCCCGGCGACGCTCGGCGGGATCAGGCCGGTGGCGAGGTCGCCGGCGATCGGGCCGCCGCGGGTCAGCCGCAGCGCGTCCTTGTCCAGGGCGAAGGCGACGGCCTGCCGGACCCGCACGTCGTTCAGGGGCTTGTGCGTGGTGTTCAGCGAAAGGAAACGCGAGCTGGTGCTGTCGGAGACGACGAGCCGTTTCTTGAGCGCCGGGTCGTTCTGCACCTTGGCCACCGAAGCCGCGCCGATCGGCTCCAGCGCCACCGCGTCGGCGTCCGGACCGGCGGCGGCGATCATGCGCTGGTCGACCACGGCGGTGTCCAGACCGAGCTCGAACTCGATCCGGTCCGGCAGGGCTTTGCGCACCTGGTCCGTGGTCGCGCTCCAGGAAGTGTTGCGGATCAGGACCAGCTTGGCCTTCGGATCGTAGGAATCGATCTTGTAGGGGCCGCTGGAGACGGGGTGCTGGTCGTAGTCGACGCCGGTGTCCTTGGCCTGCGGCACCGGGGAGAAGACCGGAAGCGAGACCGTGGACCCGAAATCGGCGACCGGCCGGTTCAGGTGGAACACGATGGTCTTGGTGTCCGGGACCTCGATCGACGCCAGTCCGTTCTTGTCCTTATAGGGGCCCTGATATTTGTCGCCGCCGACCAGCCACATCCGGGCGTACGGCGCACCCTCGGGCAGGATGTCCGCGAAGGAGCGCTCGACGCCGTACTTGACATCGGCGGCCGTGATCGGGGTGCCGTCCTCGTATTCGACGCCGTCCTTCAGGTGGAACGTCCAGGTCTTCGCATCGTCCGTGGGCGTCCCGAGATCCGTCGCCAGGTCCGGCACGATCTTGCCGCCGGCGCTGCCGGGTGCGGCCGCGTAGGTGGTCAGCGTCCGGTAGATCAGGCGGCTGACGTCCTCGCTGTCGGTGACGTAGTTGCGTGCCGGGTCCAGGTGCTCGAACGTGGTCGCCGCGAGGACGTGCAGCGTGCCGCCGGCCTTCGCGGCGGGCCCCGTCGGCCGCGCCGCGTCCGGCTGCGAACCGCTCCGCCCCGTTCCGCCGCTGCCGCATCCGGCGACCAGCAGCACTGTCACTGTCAACGCCGCGACAGCCCGGTTTCTCCCGGCCATGACGATCCCCTTACTGCCGTGTGATATTGCACATAGAATGCGGGGGCCGGATCCGTGCGGGGAGACCTCAGATCCCCCCAACGCCGCGTTATGGAGGCTCCGTGGAACTCGAGATACGCCACCTGCGGGTCGTCTGCGCGGTCGCCGAGTCCGGCTCGCTGACCCGCGCCGCCGCCGCGCTGCGGATGACTCAGCCCGGCCTGTCGGCGCAGCTGCAGCGCATCGAGGCCGCCCTCGGCGCGCCGCTGTTCACCCGCTCGGCCACCGGTGTGGCGCCGACGGCGCTGGGCGAAGTGGTTCTGACCCGGGCCCGCGCGGTGCTCCCGGCGATGGATGAATTGGCGCGGGTCACGGCGCGAGCGGCGCGGACCGAACCCGCCGGACGCCGGATCAGGGTCGGGACCGTGAACTCCTCGCTGATCGGCGGCGTCCTGGACGCGGTCCGGTACTTGTACCCGGAGGCCGAGACGTGCTCACGTCTGCAGGGCTCGCCGCTGCCGCTGCTGGACGACCTGGCCGACGGCCGTCTGGAGATCGCAGTGGTCGGCGACAGCCCCGGCTATGAGATCACCGCCCCGCCGGAAGTGGTGCTGGCGCCCGTGGTCACCGAACCGGTCTTCGTGGCACTGCCGGCCGGTCACCGGATGGCGCCGGCCACAGTGGTGGACCTGACCGACGTCGAAGACGAGGACTGGGTCGCACCGCGGCCCGACGCCGACCGCACCCGCGAGTACTGCACGGCGGTACTGACGGCCGCCGGCCGGACCCTGCGCACCGTCCACGAGGCAGAAGGGCGGGTCGTCGAGGAATTGGTGCGGTCCGGCCACGCGCTGAGCCTGTGCCAGGCGACGTTCCCGGAGTCACCGGGTGTCGTGGTGCGGCCCATCGCCGGGGATCCGTTGTGGTACCGGCATCTCTTGGCGTGGCACGCGGCGGGGCCGTTCGCGGGCTCCGAGGCTGCGAGGGTGTTGATGGAGAACGCCGAGGCGGCCCATCGGGCGGCGGTGCGGCGGAGTCCGGCTTATCGGTCTTGGCTGGGCGCGGGTACATAAGGCGCTGCTATGGGGAATTGTTGTCTCCCGACATCGCTCCCACGCTCGTACCGTCGGCCGAACGAACCACCGCACGGTGCGCTCACCGCACCTGAATGTCGGCGATCACTCTCGCCTTGACCACGGGGACGCGCTCACCCGGGCCCTGGCCGCCCGGATCATCGAATCCTGATTCAGGAGTCTTCCATGACCCTACCAGAGGGCGCGAGACGCCGCCCACGCACCGCGCTCCTATCCGTCCTGTCAACCCTGCTCGCCGTGTTCGCCCTGGTCGTCGTCCCTGCCGGCCCCGCCCACGCGTACAACGGGAGCACGTCCGCGTGCGCGTTCACCGGCACGACCGGCTACACCGACGAGGGCCAGCAGAACACCACCGGCACCGACCCCGATCGGTTCCAGGTGCCCTTCGACCCCACCGGCGCGGCCGCCTACAAGACCCTTCGAGTGGGCATGCTGTACGTGGACTTCCCGGACGCCCAGGGCGCCGGGAGCCTCGCCGCCTACTACAACCGGCTTTCGCCTGCCGCCGCCTGGATGTGGAACGCCTCCTACGGCCACACGTGGCTTGACATCCAGGCGCCGCTGAACCGGTGGCTGCGCATGCCGTCGGCGTCCACCGCCTACGGGTGGCCGGGAACCCCGGCCTACGCCGGCCAGCAGCAGTACGTGCTGGACGCGGTCACAGCCGCCGCGGACGCCGGTGTCGACCTGTCTCAGTACGACATGTTCTACATCGTGCCGACCAGCAGCGCGACGGCGATCAACAACTCGCCCACCTACATCTGGGACTCCGGCAACCCCGGCGTGGTCGTCGAGGGCACGACGGTCAAATGGGCTGTCACCTTCGGTCAGGACATCTGGGGATCGTGGAGCTACCACATCGCCGACCACGAGACAGGTCATACCTTCGGGCTCCCCGACCTGTACTCCTTCACCGGAGACACGCACCAGTTCGTCGGGGGCTGGGACATCATGGGCGATATCGGTGGGCCGGGGAACCAGTATTTCGGCTGGCAGTCCTGGAAGCTCGGTTGGACCAGTGACAGCGAGGTCTCCTGCATGACCGCGCCGGGCACATCGCTGCGCACCCCTTTGAACCCGGTCGAATACGCGCCGGTCGGCGGCAGATGGCGGATCGTGGTACTCAAGACCGGTCCGACCTCCGCCTATGTCGTGGAGTCGCGAAGGTCTGCCTTGAATGATCCCAGCCTCTGCTCCACGGGTGTGCTCATCTACAAGGTCGACTGGTCCGTCGCCACCGGTACCGGGCCGATCCGGGTGGTGGCCGACCCCGACGCCGCGGCGCCCCCCGCGGGCTGTGCCGCGCTGGATATGGACACCTGGCAGCCCGGCCAGACCTTCACCGATTCCAGCACCAACGTCACCATCTCGGTGGTGAGCGGCCTGTCCGACTCCAACGGTGACACTGTGGACACCTCCATGTGACCACTGTCAGCAGGCGCAGCGTCCGAGGGCCGCATCGCTTCTCACGCCGACGGGCGCAGCCGAATTCTCCGCGATGACCGCGTCAGCGACACTGAGCGCGGTCATCGCGGAGATGTCGCAGACCGCTCCGATGTGGAACAGCGAGCGGGTCTCGGTGATGACGTCGTTGTCGCCGGCGCGCAGCACCACCCGCAGGTCGGGGGAGATGGCCAAGGCGGCGATGGCGACCTCGACGTTGTCGAGTTCCTCGGCGCCCATCGCGGCCAGGGCGCGGGCTTTGGGCAGCCGCAGCCGGTCGAGCACCGAGCGGTCTTCGGCGTGGGCGATCAGCACCGGTATCCTCGCGGCCTTGGCCAGGCGGAGGTTCGCCGCCTGCGGGTCGCGTTCGACGGCGACCACCGGAACACCCAGCCGGCGCAGCGCCAGGCACAGGCGGAGCCCGACCTGGCCCAGGCCGACGACCACCACATGGCCCGACCGCGGTACCGTGCGGGCCCCGATGATGCCGGCGCTGCGCACCGACAAGGACCGCTCGACGATCCCCGCCGTGAACAACGCGGCGAACGTGATCGTCAGCATCATGCCGGCGCTGGACACCACGAGGTACCAGCCCGGTGCCCGTCCGTTCTCGACCATGCCGACCGTGGAGACCAGACGGGCCGCGGTGTACAGGGCCTCGGGCCCGTCCTGGTGCAGCACGCGGGCGGCCATCAGCCATTCGGCGGTCAGCGCCGCCAGCAGTCCGACCAAGCCGACGAGCAGCATCTGGCTGGCGTTGTCGTGCGAGCGGACCTGGCCGGCCAGAGCCCGCGCGACGCGGCGGATCCGGGAGGGGCGGTGCTGCCATATAAGGGTGTTGGCATCGCCCTCCGGCGTTTCCGCCACGGCCGGCGGAACCGGCTCGGAGGTGTCGGTCGCCGCCAACCGGTCGTTCAGGCAGGCGGCGGTGAGGACCGGGACGGCGATGTCCGCCGGCGACGTGACCCGGCAGTTGGGGATGGCTCTGACCAACTGGTCGGCCACGGTGCGGTCGAAGACCGTGACGACCAGCCGGATCGAGGGCCGCAGGTGCTCGACCAGCAGCGCGTAGCGCAGTGCCACGACATCGCCGCGCACCACGATCGCCACCGCGCCGACGTCCGGGCCCAGTGCCGTGCGCAGGCCCGCCTCGGTCGGCTCCGGGAGGTGAACCACGGCGTGGCCGCGGCGGGTCAGGGCGTCACAGGCCCGCCGCGCCGTGTCCAGCCCGCCGATGACCAGCACCTTTGATCCGTCCATGACGGGACGGTAGCGGCTACCACCCCCTTCGCGGACAGGCCGTTCCGAGGGGTGGTCAGACATCTCACGCGACTCCGCCCAGATAGGCCTCGACGACCCGGGCGTCGGCGGACAACTCGGCCGCTGTGCCTTCCAGCACCTTCTCCCCGTTCTCGATCACGCAGCCCCGGTGGGCGATCTTCAACGCGGCCGTGGCGTTCTGTTCGACGAGCAGTACCGCCGTGCCGCCGCGGTTGATGTCCCTGATCACGTCCATCACCGCGGCGACCATGATCGGGGCCAGGCCCATGGAAGGTTCGTCGAGCAGGAGAAGACCGGGGCGGGCGACAAGGGCCCGGCCTATCGCGAGCATCTGCTGCTCGCCGCCGGAGAGCGTCCCGCCCTGCTGCGCTCGCCGTTCGGCCAGCCGCGGCAGCAGTTCGTAGACCTCGTCGACCCGGCGCGCGAGTTCGGCACCATCGCGGACCAGATACCCGCCGACGAGCAGGTTCTCGTGCACCGTCAAGGTGCTGAAGACGCGCCGTCCCTCGGGGACGTGCACCACCCCGCGGGCGACGATCTTCGGCGGGGCCATCCCCGTGATGTCCTGGCTTGCGTGGACGATCCGGCCGGCGGCGGGTTTCACGAGTCCGGACACCGCTGACAGCGTGGTGGTCTTGCCGGCGCCGTTGTTGCCCAGCAGGGCGACGATCTCCCCTTCGCCCACCGTGAGGTCGAGTCCGCGCAGCGCCCGCACTGCTCCGTACTCGACGTCGAGTCCGCGGATCTCAAGCATCGTGGGTCCCGTCTCCTGCGAGTTCGGCACGAGCGGCGTGGATCTCGGCGTCGTCGGCGTCCCTGCCGAGGTAGGCCTCGATGACGGCGGGGTCGCGCCGGACGTCCGCCGGAGGGCCGTCCGCGATCTCCCTGCCGAAGTTGAGCACGATCACCCGCTCGGACACCTCCATGACCAGGCCCATGTCGTGCTCGATGAGCGCGATGGCCACACCGAGGTCCCGGATCCGGCGGATCAGGGTGAGCAGTTCGGCCTTCTCACCGCGGTTCAGCCCCGCGGCCGGTTCGTCCAACAGCAGTATTCTCGGCCGTCTGGCCAGGGCGCGGGCGAGCTCGACCCGGCGCTGTTCGCCGTACGGCAGGTGGCCCGCCAGACCTGCGCGGTTCCCGCGGAGCCCGACGAAGTCCAGCCACTTGTGGGCCTCGTCGCTGCTCTCCCGCTCGCTGCGCCGGTAGCGGGGGGTGTGCAGCATCGCGTCGAGGGCGCTCTGTTTCAGCCACAGGTGAGTGCCGGCCCGTACGTTGTCCAGCACCGACAACTCGCCGAACAGCCGCAGGTTCTGGAAGGTGCGAGCCAGGCCGCGGGCGGCGATCGCCGACGGGCGCAGGCCCGCCACCTGTTCACCGGCCAGCCTGACGGTGCCGGCGGTCGGCCGATAGAACCCGCTGGCGCAGTTGAAGGCCGAGGTCTTGCCGGCACCGTTGGGGCCGATGACCGACACGATCTCGCTCTGGCCGACTGAGAAGCTGAGGCCGTCGACGGCCTGGACGCCGCCGAAGGCCAGCTGCAGACCACTGATTTCGAGAATCACGGTTCCTCCTTCGCCGGCACGCGGGCGGCATCCGCGCCGCCCCGCACCACCTGGTCGTCGGGTTCGCGCGAGCGGTGCGGCCACAGGCCCTGCGGGCGGAGCAGCATCATGACGATGAGGAGCACGCCGAAAACGAAGAAGCGGTAGTCGGCCAGGCCCCGCAGCAGCTCCGGCAGCAGACTGATGACGACGGCTCCGACCACGACACCCCGGGTCGAGCCCATACCGCCCAGCACCACCGCCATCAGGACGAGGGCGGACTGCAGGAAGGTGAAGCTGGCCGGGGAGATCGCCGAGAGCTGGGCGGCGAACAGCACGCCCGACAGGCCGCCCCAGACGGCACCGGCCACGTAGGCGGCCAGCTTGACCCGGTAGGTGTTGATCCCGCTGGCCTCGGCCGCGTCCTCGTCCTCGCGGACGAACCGCCAGGCGCGGCCGATCCGGGAGGTGCCGAGCCGGGCGGCGAACAGCACCGCGACCGACACGATCACCAGCGTGGTGTAGTAGAAGACGGCCGGGTCGGACAGGGTGTCGCCGAACAGACCCGGGATTCCGTAGATGCCCGAAGGGCCCCCGGTGATGTCCAGGTTGTTCGCGGTGATCCGGATGATCTCGCCGAAGCCGAGGGTCACGATGGCCAGATAGTCGCTGCGCAGCCGCAGTGTCGGGGCTCCGATCAGCACTCCGGCCACCACAGTCGCCGCGATGACGGCCGGCACTGTGGCGATGAGCGGGATGTTCAGCCGCGTCGCGAGTACTCCGCCGACGTACGCGCCCACGGCGAGGAAGGCGGCGAAGCCGAGGTCCAGCAGTCCGCAGTAGCCGACGACGATGTTCAGGCCGACCGCGAGCATCACGAAGATGGCCGCGCTGGTCATCACGTTCAGCGCGTACGGAGTGGCGGTCACGAACGGGGCGAGCAGGCCGATCGCCAGCCCGCTCCAGCCGATTCGCCGACTGGCCAGCAGCCGGGCGATCACTTGTGGTTTCTGGGCGGCCGCCATCACACGCGCTCCGTCACACGCTGGCCGAGCAGGCCGGTCGGCCGCACGGTCAAGAACAGGATGAGGAATCCGAAGGCGAACACGTCCCGCCACTGGCCTCCGAACCAGTCTGTGCTGAAGGACTCCAGCAGACCCAGGACGAGCCCGCCGAGCATGGTGCCCTTCAAGTTGCCGATCCCGCCGATGACGGCGGCGGTGAACGCCTTGAGCCCGATGATGAAGCCCATCAGGAAGTCGATCTTCCCGTAGTAGGCGCCGGACATGACCCCGGCCGCCCCCGCCAGGGCCGATCCGATGAAGAAGGTGCGGGAGACGACCGAGTCGACGTCGATGCCCATCAACAGGCACGCCTTCGGATCCAGGGCGATGGCGCGCATCGCCCGGCCCTGCCGGCTGCGCATGACCATGGCGTTCAGCGCCACCATCAGTCCGGCGGCCACCGCCATGAGCACGAGTTGCTGCACGGTGGCCCGGACGCCGAGCACCGACATGCTGGTCCCGTCGAGACGGACCGGATAGACCCGCGGGTCGGGGCCCGCGGCCAGACTCACGCCGTACTCCAGCGCGAAAGACGCGCCCACGGCGGTGATGAGCAGTGACAGCCGCGGTGCTCCGCGCAGCGGCCGATAGGCCACCCGCTCCAGCGCGACGCCGCTCAAACCGGTCGCCAGCATCGCCAGCGCGAGCACGAGGAACAGCGAGACCAGCGAACCGCCGGGGATCGCTCCTCCCAGTGAGCTGAGCATCGCGTACCCGACGAACGCTCCGAGCATGTAGAGATCGCCGTGGGCGAAATTGAGCAGTTTGATGATCCCGTAGACCATGCTGTAGCCGAGGGCGACCAGGGCATAGAAGGAACCCACGAACAACCCGTTCCAGATGAGCTGTGCCATGCGGACCCCCGGCCTAGTTGAGGGAGTCCTGCAGGACGAAATCGCCGTTCTTGACGACGAGGATCACGAAGCCGCCGTTGCTCAGGGTGTGGTCGGAGGTGAACTTCAGCGGCCCGGCGAAGGTCTTGAAGCCGTTCAGGCCCTCCAGCGCGGCGGTGACCTTGTCCCCGTCGGTGCTGCCCGCGTCCTTGACGGCCTCGGCGGCGACCCGGACGGCGTCGTAGGACTGGGTCGAGTACGGGCCGGGTTCGGCGCCGAACTTCTGCTTGTAGGAAGCGATCCAGCTCTCGGCCCCCGGAGTGGTCTGGGGCGTCTGCGTCATGGTCGCGTAGACGCCCTCGGCGTTCGCGGCGCCGGCGATCTGCACCAGCTTCGGGTCCACCGCGCCGTCGGCGACGAGGAACTTGCCCTTGTACCCGGCCTGGCGGAACTGGCGGATGAGCAGACCGCCTTCCTGGTAGTAGCCGGTCCAGTAGATGTAGTCGGGGTTTGACTTCAGCACGCTGGTGACGTTCGGGCTGTAGTCGCTCTCGCCCGGGTTGACCGCCTGCTCGGTGGCCTTCGCCGGACCGCCCGCGGCCGTGCCGAGCTGGGAGTAGGTGAGGTCGGCGATGTCCTTGGAATAGCTGGTGTTGTCGTCCATGACGGCGACCTTCTGCGCCCCGTCCTTGGTCAGCCAGGCGATGGCGGCGGCGGCCTGCTGCTTGCCGGTGCCGTTGATGAGGAACACGTGCCGGAGGTGCTGGGCGACGAGTTGGTTGGAGTTGGCGGCCGGAATGATCATGGGGATCTTCGCCTTGTCGAAGATCGGCAGCGTGGGCAGGGTCGCCCCTGAGCAGTAGCCGCCCACTGAGACGCTCGCGCCCGCCGCGACCAGCTTGTCGGCCGCTGCGACCGCCGTCTTCGGGTCGCAGGCGTCGTCCTCCGCCTGGAGCTGCAGCTTCCGGCCGAGAACGCCGCCCGAGGCGTTGATCTCGTCCACTGCGAGCTGCGCACCGTTGCGCATGTACGGGCCGATGTCCGCGCTGCTCCCGGAGAGAGGGATGTCCATGCCCAGGATGATCGGGCCCTTACTGTCGCTTCCTTTGCTGCTGCCGAGCAGTCCGCTGCAGCCGGTCGTGGCGGCCGCGACCGCGGTGAGGACTGAGGTCAGTGCCAGCAGGCGGGAGGGGGTACGGGATGCGGAGGTTGGAGTGGGGGTGGTGTGTCTGGTCACGGGAACGCTCCTGTGCGAGGCAGTGGAACGAGGGACGGCGAGGGTTCGGCCGGGGACCGGTGCGGGTGGCGGCTGGTTTCGGCCAGGGTTTCGGCCAGGGTTCAGCGACGATTCGGCGAGGTGGGAGCCGCTTTGTGGCCGGGCCCCGCACGCCACCGATGTGACAAACACGATGTGTGATGCGTGATATTGCACTACTCCCAGGTGGTCGTCAAGAGGGAGGTGCCGTCAGGACGCGGCGATCGTTGTGCCCCGATGCGAAGGGGGCTGGCGTAGACCCGGTGCGTAAAGGTGCGTGCCTGTGCCACGGCTCTTTGCGTGGTAGAGGGCGAGGTCAGCCTTCCGCAGCAGGTCGGAAAAGGAATCGTCGGGCTCGGGCACCGCGACGCCGACCGAGGCGCCGGGGTGGGTGATGACCGTCAGGTTCTCCTCGACGGCCAGGGGCAGCGCCGCGCTCACCGTCGCGGAGATCTCCGAGACCTGGTGCATCAGTGTCCGGGGATCCGCCGCCGGCAGCAGCAGGACGAACTCGTCCCCGCCGAGGCGGCAGGCCAGGGCCCCGATCTTCCGGCCGGCCGCGGCCAGCCGGTCGGCGACGGCCGCCAACTGGGTGTCGCCGGCCTGGTGGCCCCAGGTGTCGTTGACGGCCTTGAAGTTGTTCAGGTCGACCAGCGCGACGGCGACGGGCCGGCCGGCGGCCACCGCCTGCTGGTGGCGGCGGAGTGCGGTCGTGCGGTTGGGAAGCCCGGTGAGGGTGTCGTGGTCGGCGAGCCACCGGGCTTGGGCCGTTTCGGCGACCGCGTGCCGGAAGCGACGGCGCAGCGCGGCCCAGCCGGCGGCGTAGCCGCCGGAAGCGGCCAAGGCCGCAGGTAGGAGCACCGCGGCGAAGGCAGGCACGGCTCGTCCCTCGTGATCAGTCCACGCGCGGCGACGAGACGGTGCTCAGCCGGTGCGGCGCGACGACACGGCCGTCGGGAAGCAACTCTCCGGTGTCGTCGAAGATGACGACACCGTTGCACAGCAGCGCCCACCCCTGCTCAGGATGGCTGGCCACATGGCGGGCGGCTTCGCGGTCCGGGGCGTCGGCGGTCGGGCAGACCGGCTGGTGGGAACACAGCCGGTGCGCGGGCCGCGCCCGGGTCCGGGTGGGTTCTGGTTGCTCGATGGTGATCATGGTCGGTACCGCCGGGGCTGGAACGTGGCTGGTGGTGGTGCGAATCCCCCGGTACCAACCGTCGCCCTCGTCACCCTGCGGTATCAATCGGGGACCGCTTTTACAGGGGTACGCAGTCAACCCGTATCTAAGTCTCTTCCGGACCTCAACGCCTCGCCGACGTGCCCCCTGGTGGCACCCAATTTCTTGAGAACGTGCGCGACGTGCTGCTCGACGGTGCGCGGCGAGAGGAACAACGCGTGGGCGATGTCCTGGTTGGTGGCGCCCCGGGCCACGAGTTCGGCGACCTGCCGTTCGCGCGGGGACAGCTCGCCGCCGTAGCTCGGGCGCCCGCGCGGCACAGGCTCGGTCAGTCCGAGCTCTCGTGAAGTGCGCTGGCAGCGGGCGAAATCGTGGGTGGCGCCGAGCCGTTCGTACACGGCCAGAGCCTCCGTCAGCCGGGCCGCGGCCCGCGTGTCGCCTGCCGCGGCGAGTGCGACGCCGAGTCGCTCGTCAGCGCGGGCCGTTTCGTACGGTCGTCCGATGTCAACCCACGACTGCCGCGCACGGCTGTAGCTTTCGGCGGCGGCAGCCGGGTCGGCCGTGCCCAGGAGAATGCCGCGAGCCATGTGGAGTTCGGCTGTCGCCGCGGGCGCGTCCCGATCGCCGAGTCCGCGTTCGGCGTCGGCGGCGAGCCGTTCGGCCGCCTCGCGGTCGTGGCACGACAGTGCCGCCTCGACGGCGACCGGGACCAGGCCGGTGCCTCTGGCCCAGGCTGCCACCCCACGCAGGGTCGCGACCGCGTTCCCCGCGATCGACCAGGCATTCTGCACGGCGCCCTGAGCCAGGTGTACCGCGGTGAGTCCGGCGGCGGCCCGCAATGCGACCGTCACCTGGGACTCTGTCTCGCCGTAGGCCGCGGCGACGGAGAAGAGCTCCAGAGCACGGCGGTGCTGTCCGCGCGCGGCGGCCAGCGCCGCGAGGACCAACGCTTCGTCGGTGGCGGTCATCGTGATGTCCGGATATTCGCGGCGAAGCATGGTGAAACGCTCTTCGACGTTCGACCAGTCGCCGGCGAGGGTTTCCAGGCGGAGCAGGGCGGTCCGACTGTAGGACTCCAGGTAGGGGCTCCCCTGGTGGGCCAGGCCGCCGCTCTCGGCCAGCAGCCTGGCGGCTCGTCGATCGTGCCCGAGTTCGATGGCGATCTCACCGGTGTTGTACAGCGCACGCGCGATCTGCCGCAGCACTTCGGGGTCGTCGGATCGCCGCGGCAACCGGTCCAGGAGCGCCCACACCCCGGGGTCACCCTCCCGGGCGAGCAGCGTGAGCCGCGTCGCCCGGGCCGCTGCCCGCACCGCCTCGTCCGGGCCGTGCCGGACGGCGGTCTCGGCCCGCTCCAGCCAGGCCCATGCCTGCTCCGGGCCGCCGCTCCGTTCGTCCATGGCCAGGGCGATCATGGCCCTGGCGGCGCGGTCGGGGCGGTCGGCCAGTTCATCGACGGCGCGCGCGATCTCCTCGAAGCCGGCCCGATCCCCGGCATGGCCGACCATGACGATGCCCAGCGAAAGGCGGATTTCGCCGCGGGTCGCCACCGGCAAGTGCGGATCGGCCAGGATGCGGCGCAGCACTTCGGCGTTGGTGACGAAGTCGGTGCCGTTGATAGCGATTCCCGACAGCGCGAGGGCAGCGCGGGACCGGAGATCATCGGGCAGGCCGGCTTCGTCGAGGATGCGGCGCAGCAACGTCGCGGCGGTGCCCACGTCCCCGAACGCGATCGCCTGCTCCGCGGCGGCTTCCGCCCGGCCCCGCCAGGCCTCGCGGTCGCCGAGCATCCAGGTGTGATGGGCGATCTGCACCAGCGGCGGCGGAGACTGGGCTTGCAGGGCGGTGAGCGCCTGCCGGTGCAAGTGGTTGCGCAGCGGGCCGGGTATCCGCCGATAGGCGACCTGTTGTGCCAGGACGTGCCGGAAGAAGTAGCGAGCCGGCCCGGTCTCGCGCAGGATCGTGGCGCGCAGGGCTTCGGTCAAGCCCTGCGAGCCCTGCTCGGAATCCAGGCCGGCGACCTCGGCGAGGAGGTCCTCGGTGGCGGGGACGCCGAGGACGGCGGCAGCCTCCACCACAGCCACCGCGGTGGGCGGCAGGACGGCCAGTCGTTCCGTCAACGCTTCGCGCAGCCCTCGGGGCAGCTCCGTCAGCTCCAGATCGGCGGACTTCCAACCGTGGTGCGGTCCGTGCTCACTGAAGGTGATCAGGTCCTCCTCAACGACCAGCGGCACGCCCTGGCTGCGGTCGAAAAGGACGTTTCCCAGAGCCGTCGAGGCCTGGTCGCCGAGGGCGTCGCGCGCCAACTCCTGGACCGCCTGCGCCGACAGCGGTTCGAGGTGGATCTCGATTCCGCCGGTGCCGGGCTGGCGTCGATACGCCGAGCCGAGCAGCGGCATGTTCGGCGGCAGGTCCTCGCCGCGGAACGTCAGCACCAAGCCCAGGTGCTCCGGCATGTCGCGGGACAGCAGCAGGAGCATCTCCCGGGTGGCCTCGTCGACCCAGTGCAGGTCTTCGATCACCAGCACCGCGGGACCGACCGCGCCCAGGACGGACCGCAGGCCGTGCAGCACCTGGTGGCGCTCGGCGCGGGCGTCCGAAGCGCGGGGAGGCGGGCTCGGCAGCCGGTCGGCCAGGTCCGGCAACAACGAGGCCAACGCTCCGGCGCTGCGGGGGATGTCCTCGACCGGAGGCAGCCACCGGCCGGCCTTGCGCATCGCGTCCACGACCGGGCCGTACGGCGAGGGCTCGCGCAGCGGATGACAGAAGCCGGTCAGTACCCGGGTACCCTGCCCGACCAGCGTCTTCGCAGCCTCGTGGACCAGGCGGGTCTTGCCGATGCCCGCTTCGCCCTCGACCAGCACGATGGCCGGCGGACGGCGCAGCGCGGCCAGTACCAGCCCGACTTCGTGCCGACGCCCGACGAACGCGAAACCTCCGATGGAGGACACCTTGTCGTCGTTGTCATGGTCGGCGATGCCCACGCGATCGCCCGTCTCCTCCACTGCTGCCCGTCGCTTCGGGTTGAGATCAAGACCAATCATAGGAGCGTACGGTCTCGAGTGCGCGCGAAGCGCGTCCCGGAGGGGACGAGCGGATCACCTCCGCGTGCGATGACGAGCTCGCCGGAGCACGGCTGTGCCGAATGTGCCTTCAGCTCTAGGCGCGCGTACGCGGGATCGCATACCGTTTCGGGCCACATCCCCCAACGTCCCAGCCAGGAGGCTGATATGCGCGTGCCCATATCCAGGCGGGCACTGGCGGCGCAAGGGCCACGTGTTCACGTCCGGCGACGGCGATGCGAGCTTCACCGACGCCACCGGAAACCTGCCCGACCTCCCCGTCAACGGACTGACCAGGCGGACCCCGCCGGCCGGCGCGATCACCCGAGCACACTGCCAGGACGTGGGCCGCGTTCCTGCGTAGCCAGACCGAAACGTTGCTCGGGTGCTACTTCATCGAGACCGTCGCACTGACCGGGCAGCGCCAGTACATCCTGGCCGTCATCGAGCACGCCACCCGGCGGGTCCGTGTGCTGGGCACCACAGCACATCCCGCCGCAACCTGGGTTGCCCAAGCGGCGCGGAACTTGGTCATGGATCTCGCTAGCGCGTCACCGACCTCGACATCCGCCGACACGACCGACTCGGCGGCATCATACACGAGTACCAACACGCCTCCTGACCTGCGTGGACGACATTATCGGCAGGCGCGCAGCCCCCGCCTTACCTGATCTCCCCGCGCCCGCCCCGCCCTTGACAGCCTTTGAGTTACCGGTAACACTCTCGTCCCACGAAGCCGTCGTCGACAGCGGCGACTCACCCCGACCAATTTCCGATCAAGTCCCAGGAGCGACGTGAACCTCAGCAAGATCGCCGCCGCCGTCACCGGCCTGACCCTGGCCGCGACCCTCGCGGCCTGCGGGTCCTCGACCAAGACCGCGGACAAGGCCGCGGCCGGCGGCGGGTCGGCCGCGGGCAGCCTGGTCGGCGTCACGATGCCCACCCGCTCCTCGGAGCGGTGGATCCATGACGGCGACAACGTGAAGGCGGGCCTTGAGAAGCTCGGCTACAAGGTCGACCTTGAGTACGCAAACAACGACATCCCCACTCAGGCCAACCAGATCGAGAACCAGATCTCGATGGGCGCCAAGGTGCTCATCGTCGCCTCCATCGACGGGACCGCGCTGAGCAACCAGCTGCAGGAGGCGCACGACAAGGGCATCAAGGTCATCGCCTACGACCGGCTGCTCATGAAGTCCCCGGACGTCGACTACTACGCCAGCTTCGACAACTACAAGGTCGGCGTGCAGCAGGCGACCTCGCTGCTGGTGGGCCTGGGCTTCAAGAAGGAGGACGGCACCGACGCCGCCACTCCGCCGGTCGGGCCGGTGAACATCGAGGTCTTCGCCGGCTCCCCGGACGACAACAACGCCCCGTTCTTCTTCCGCGGCGCGATGGACACGCTCAAGCCCTACCTGGACAGCGGCAAGCTCGTCATCAAGAGCGGTGAGAAGGACTTCAACACCGTCGCCATCCTGCGCTGGGATCCGGCCACCGCGCAGAAGCGCATGGAGGACCTGATCACCAAGACGTACTCCTCCGGGGCGAAGGTGCAGGGTGTGCTCTCGCCGTACGACGGCCTGTCGATCGGCATCCTGTCCGCGCTGAAGTCCGCCGGGTACGGGACCACCGGGCAGCCCTATCCGATCGTCACCGGGCAGGACGCCGAGGTGGCGTCGGTGAAGTCGATCATCGCCGGGGAGCAGTACGCGACGGTCTGGAAGGACACCCGCAAGCTGGCCGCCCTCGCGGTCTCGATGACCGACGAGGTGCTCAAGGGCCAGTCGGTGCCGACCAACAGCACCGACTACAACAACGGCTCCAAGGTGGTGCCGACCGAGGTGCTGGACTTCGACACCGTCTACAAGGACAACTACCAGCACGTCCTGATCGACAGCGGCTACTACACCGCCGCTCAGCTGTCCTAGAGCCGGCCATGGACGACGTCATCCTGAAAATGGCCGGGATCACCAAGACGTTCCCCGGCGTGAAGGCCCTGCAGGACGTGAACCTGGAGGTCCAGCGGGGCCGGATCCACGCGATCTGCGGGGAGAACGGCGCCGGCAAGTCGACGCTGATGAAGGTCCTGTCCGGCGTCTACCCGCACGGGAGCTACGACGGTGAGATCACCTTCGACGGGCAGCCGTGCGCGTTCGGCGGGATCCGGGACAGCGAGGCCCGCGGCATCGTCATCATCCACCAGGAGCTGGCGCTGTCCCCGCACCTGTCGATCGCCGAGAACATCTTCCTCGGCAACGAGCGGGTGCGGCGGGGTCTGATCGACTGGCACCGCACCAACGCCGAGGCCGCCGAGCTGCTGGCCCGGGTCGGGCTGAAGGAGAACCCGACCACCCGGGTCTCCGACCTCGGCGTCGGCAAGCAGCAGCTGGTCGAGATCGCCAAGGCGCTGTCGAAGAAGGTGCGGCTGCTGATCCTGGACGAGCCGACCGCCGCGTTGAACGACGCCGACTCCGAGCACCTGCTGGACCTGCTGCGGGGCCTGCGGGCCGAGGGCGTGACCTGCGTCATCATCTCCCACAAGCTGAACGAGATCGAGGCGGTCTCCGACGCGGTGACCATCCTGCGCGACGGCCGGACCATCGAGACGCTCGACTTCCACACCCAGACGGTGTCCCAGGACCGGATCATCACCGGCATGGTCGGCCGCGACCTGGAGCACCGCTACCCGGAGCACACTCCCAGCATCGGGGAGGAGGTGCTGCGGATTGAGGACTGGACCGTGTTCTCCCCGACCCAGCGCGGCCGCAAGGTCGTGGACGGCGCGAACCTGACGCTGCGCCGCGGGGAGATCACCGGTCTTGCCGGACTGATGGGCGCCGGCCGGACCGAGCTGGCGATGAGCGTGTTCGGCCGCAGCTACGGCGTGGACATCTCCGGCCGGCTGGTCAAAGACGGCAAGCCGATCCGGGTGCGCAGCGTCGACGACGCCATCGCGCACGGCATCGGCTACGCCACCGAGGACCGCAAGCGCTACGGCCTGAACCTCATCGACGACATCAAGCGCAACATCTCCGCCGCCGCGCTGCCCAAGCTCGCCAAGGCCGGCCTGGTCGACCCGCGCGAGGAGTACAAGGTCGCCGACGGCTACCGGGCCGAGATGAACATCAAGGCCCCGGCGGTGACCGCGGTGACCGGCAAGCTCTCCGGCGGCAACCAGCAGAAGGTCGTGCTGTCCAAGTGGATGTTCGCCGACCCCGACGTGCTGATCCTGGACGAGCCCACGCGCGGCATCGACGTCGGCGCCAAGTTCGAGATCTACACGATCGTCAACCGGCTGGCCGACGCCGGCAAGGCGGTGCTGGTCATCTCCAGCGAACTGCCCGAGCTGCTGGGCATCTGCGACCGCGTCTACGCGATGTCGGCCGGCCGGATCACCGGCGTGCTGGACCGGGCCCAGGCCTCGCCCGAGCGCCTCATGACCCTGATGACCACCGAGTCGCTGATGGATGCGGACGTCACGGCCGAGGAACTGCTGACCGTGCCGGAGCCGACGCCGGAGTCCGAGCCGGAAGCACTCACAGACCAAGAAAGTGATCAGTGATGAGCAGCATCGCTCCCGCGAGCACCACGGAGCTGGCGGCTCCCACCGGCTCCGGGCCGGCCCGCCGGTTCGACGTCAACCTCCGCGCCAGCGGCATCTACCTGGCCTTCGCCGCGATCGTCGTGATCTTCGACATCATGACCCACGGCCTGCTGCTGACCCCGGAGAACGTCTCCAACCTGATCGTCCAGAACTCCTACATCCTGGTCCTGGCGATCGGGATGATCCTGGTGATCATCGCCGGGCACATCGACCTGTCGGCGGGCTCGGTGGTCGCGGTCACCGGCGCCATATCGGCGGTCCTGATGGTGAACCACCACATGGCCTGGCCGCTGGCGCTGCTGATCACGCTGATCGCCGGGGCCGCGATCGGCGCCTTCCAGGGCTACTGGGTCGCCTACTTCGGGCTGCCGGCCTTCATCGTGACGCTGGCCGGCATGCTGGTCTTCCGGGCCCTGACCATGACAGTGCTGGGCAACCAGGGCATCGGCCCGTTCCCGAACCAGGTGCGCACCCTGTCCACCGGCTTCCTGGGCAGCGTGCTGGGCAACGTCGGCCTGGGCACGCTCGGCGGCGCCGACCTGTTCACGCTGGTCATCGGAGTGGTCGCGGTGCTCGCGGCGGTCGCCGGGCAGTGGCGGGCCCGCGCCGCCAGGCAGCGCTACGGCCAGCAGGTCGAGGCGGTCGCGCTGTTCGCCGGCAAGATGGCGCTGATGGCCTTCGTGGTCCTGGGCGTCGTCGTGCAGTTGGCCCGGTACAAGAACCTGCCGTGGGTGCTGGTGCTGCTCACGGTCCTGGTGCTGGGCTACAGCCTGGTCGCCTCGCGCACCGTGTTCGGCCGGCACGTCTACGCCATCGGCGGCAACGCCCAGGCCGCGGTGCTGTCCGGGGTCAAGGTCAGGAAGGTCACCTTCTGGATCTTCGTGAACATGGGCGTGCTGGCCGCGGTGGCCGGTGTGATCTTCGCCGGCCGGCTGAACCAGGCCGGGCCCACCGCCGGCACCAACTTCGAGCTCGACGCCATCGCCGCGGCCTTCATCGGCGGCGCGGCCGTCACCGGCGGCGTCGGCAAGGTGGTCGGGGCGATCACCGGCGGACTGATCATGGGTGTCATCAACAACGGCATGTCGCTGCTCGGCGAGCCCAGTGAGCGGGTCATGCTGGTCAAGGGTCTGATCCTGCTGGCCGCGGTGGCCTTCGACGTCTGGGCCAAGCGTCGGGCCGGAACTGCTCGATAAGCTGCGCGGACGGCCATGACGGGGCACCACGGGGACACGAGGACGAGGAGAGCGGTACGTGACCAAGGAGCGGGTGCGCACAGCCGAGACGGCGCGCGGAGCGGGGCGTCCGGGGCTGCGCGACGTGGCCGAACTGGCCGGGGTCTCGCACCAGACCGTGTCCCGGGTGTTCAAGGACCACCCGCGGGTCAGCGCCGAGACCCGGGCCAAGGTGCTGGCCGCGGCGGCGCAGCTGGACTTCCGGCCCAACGCCATAGCGCGCGCCCTGGCCACCGGCTCCTCGCGCACCGTCGGCGTGGTCAGCTTCGACACCACGCTGTTCGGGCCGGCCTCGATGGTCAGCGCGATCGAGAGCAGCGCCCGGGACGCCGACTACTTCGTCTCGGTGGTCGGCCTGGCCTCACCCAGCCGCCGCTCGGTGGCCGAGGCCGCGGACCGGCTGCGCGGGCAGGGCGTGGACGGCATCATCCTGATCCCCGGCCACGTCCCGGCCGACCAGGTGGTCCGGCACCTGCCCGCGATGCTGCCGGTGGTCGCGCTGTCCGGCGCGCAGACCGTGGCCTCGGCGACCATAGACCAGTACGAGGGCCCGCTCGCGGCGGTCCGGCACCTGCTGGACCTGGGCCACACCACGGTCCACCACCTGGCCGGACCCGGGGACTGGCACGAGGCCCGGGAGCGCGAGCGCGCCTGGCGCGACGCGCTGGCCGGGGCCGGGGCGCCGGTCCCGGACCCGCTGCCCGGCGACTGGAGCGCGGCCTCGGGCTACGAGCGCGGTAAGGTGCTGGCCGCCGATCCGGCGGTGAGCGCGGTGTTCGCGGCCAACGACCACATCGCCCTGGGCATGCTGCTGGCCCTGCACGAGGCCGGGCGGCGGGTGCCCGAGGAGGTGAGCGTCATCGGGTACGACGACATCCCGGAGGCGGCGTTCTTCACCCCGCCGCTGACCACGGTGCGCCAGGACTTCGCCGCGCTCGGCCGGCGCAGCATGGCGCTGCTGCTGGACCAGATCGGGGCCGCCGCCGCCCCGGCCGCGCCGGCCGCCGCGGTCATCCCCACCGAGCTGGTGGTCCGGCGCAGTACCGCACGTCGCATGTGAGCAGTTTTCGTCAGCAGCGTTTTCCAGTGACCGCGGAGGGATCGCGTCCGGCCATGAGTAGTGTTACCGCTAACATTCCAGCGCAGTACGTCGTGGGCGTCGACTTCGGGACCCTGTCCGGCCGCGCCGTCGTGGTGCGCGTCGCCGACGGGAAGGAGATGGGCAGCGCGGTCGTCCAGTACCGGCACGGCGTCATCGACGACCGGCTGCCGGACGGCACCGGTCCGCTGCCGCCGGACTGGGCGTCGCAGAACCCTGAGGACTGGCGCGAGGTGCTGCGCGAGGCGGTGCCGGCAGCGCTGGCCGCCGGGGGAGTGGACCCGGTTGCCGTCATCGGCGTCGCCACCGACTTCACCGCCTGCACCGTGCTGCCGGCGCTGGCCGACGGCACCCCGCTGTGCGAGCTCGACGACCTGGCCGGGCAGCCCCACGCCTGGCCGAAGCTGTGGAAGCACCACGCCGCGCAGCGCCAGGCCGACGCGATCAACACCCTGGCCGCCGAGCGCGGCGAGACCTGGGCCCCGCGCTACGGCGGCAAGCAGTCCTCGGAGTGGGAGTTCGCCAAGGCACTGCAGGTGCTCCAGGAGGCGCCGCAGATCTACGAACGCTGCGAACGCTGGATCGAGGCCGCCGACTGGATCGTCTGGGAGCTGACCGGCAGCGAGTCCCGCAACGCCTGCACCGCCGGCTACAAGGGGATCTTCCAGGACGGCTCCTACCCCTCCGCCGACTTCCTCGCAGTCCTGGACCCCCGGTTCGCCGACTTCGCGACCACCCGCCTGGAACACCCCGGCGGCCTGGCCGCGCTGGGCTCGCGCGTCGGCGGACTGAGCGCGCGCGCCGCGGCCTGGACCGGCCTGCCCGAGGGGATCGCGGTGGCCGCCGGGAACGTCGACGCGCACGTCACCGCCCCGGCGGCGGGTGCCGTCGACCCGGGTCGGCTGCTGGCCATCATGGGCACCTCCACCTGCCACGTGCTCAACGGCACGGTCCTGGCCGACGTCCCGGGCATCTGCGGCGTCGTCGACGGCGGCATCAGCGCCGGCTCCTTCGGCTACGAGGCCGGGCAGAGCGCGGTCGGCGACATCTTCGCCTGGTGGACCCGGCTCACCGGCCGCGACCACGACGCGCTCACCGCCGCCGCCGAAGACCAGCCGGTCGGCGGCCACGGCCTGATCGCCCTGGACTGGATGGGCGGCAACCGCTCGATCCTGGTCGACCACGACCTGTCCGGCGTGATCGTCGGCCTGACCCTGGCCACCCGCCCCGAGGAGGTCTACCGGGCGCTGCTGGAGGCCACCGCCTTCGGCACCCGCGTCATCGTCGAGGCCTTCGAGGCCGGCGGCGTGCCGGTCGAGGAATTCGTGGTCGCCGGCGGCCTGAAGCGCAACAGCTTCCTGATGCAGCTCTACGCCGACATCCTGCGCCGCCCGGTCTCGGTGGCCGTCTCCGATCAGGCCCCCGCGCTCGGCTCGGCGATCCACGCCGCCGTGGCCGCCGGCGCCTACCCGGACGTGTCGGCCGCCGCCGAGGCCATGGGCGCGGTGCAGACCGCCGCCTACGTCCCCGATCCGGCGCGCGCCGACGCCTATGACGTCCTGTTCGCCGAATACCGCGCTCTGCACGATGCCTTCGGTGTCACCGGCGGCACGCTGCACCGGCTGCGCAAGATCCGCAACAGCGCTCTGGCTTCGCCGAGCGGGCCGACCCAGAGCGGCACAGATGAGAAGGAAGCATCCCAGTGAGCAGCCCTGACATAGCCCGGATCCGGCAAGAGGTCTGCGACCTGCACGCCGAGCTGGTCCGCTACCAGCTGGTGGTGTGGACCGCCGGCAACGTCTCCGCGCGCGTCCCCGGCCGGGACCTGATGGTCATCAAGCCCTCAGGGGTCTCCTACGACGAGCTGACGCCGGCGAACATGATCGTCTGCGACCTGGACGGAAAGGTCGTCGAGGGAGACCTGTCCCCTTCCTCCGACACCGCCGCGCACGCCTACGTCTACCGGCACATGCCCGAGGTCGGCGGCGTCGTGCACACCCACTCCACCTACGCCTCGGCCTGGGCCGCGCGCGGCGAGGCGGTGCCGTGCGTGCTGACCGCGATGGCCGACGAGTTCGGCGGCGAGATCCCGGTCGGGCCGTTCGCGCTGATCGGCGACGACTCGATCGGCCGCGGCGTCGTCCAGACCCTGGCCGGCAGCAACTCCCCGGCCGTGCTCATGCGCAACCACGGCGTGTTCGCCATCGGCAAGGACGCCAAGGCCGCGGTCAAGGCCGCGGTGATGACCGAGGACGTGGCCCGCACGGTCCACCTGGCGCGCGCGCACGGCCGTCCCCAGCCGATCGGGGAGCAGGACATCGCCTCGCTGTACGACCGCTATCAGAACGTCTACGGCCAGTCCTCGGACCGGTCCGCCTCACAGTCCGCCTCACAGAAGGACGTCAAGGGATGACCGCCGAGATCTGGTTCCTCACCGGTTCGCAGGGCATGTACGGCGAGGACACGCTGCGGCAGGTCGCCGAGCAGTCCCGCGAAGTCGCCGCCCGCCTCGGCGCCGGTGATGCGATACCGGTGCCCGTGGCCTGGCGTCCGGTGCTCACCGACAGCGCCGCCATCCGGCGGGTGATGCTGGAGGCCGACGCGGACGACGACTGCGTGGGCGTGATCGCCTGGATGCACACGTTCTCCCCGGCCAAGATGTGGATCGCGGGCCTGGACGCGCTGCGCAAGCCGCTGCTGCACCTGCACACCCAGGCCAACCGCGCGCTGCCGTGGGACAGCATCGACATGGACTTCATGAACCTGAACCAGGCCGCGCACGGCGACCGGGAGTTCGGGCACGTGCAGACCCGCCTGGGCGTCGCGCGCAAGACCGTGTTCGGGCACGTGTCCGACCCCACGGTCGCCGCGCGCGTCGGCGACTGGGCCCGCGCCGCGCTGGCCGCGGCAGCTTTGCGCTCGCTGCGGCTGGCCCGGTTCGGCGACAACATGCGGGACGTCGCGGTCACCGAGGGCGACAAGGTCGAGGCCGAGCTGACCTTCGGGGTGTCGGTGAACGGCTACGGGGTCAACGCGCTGGCCGAGGCGGTCGAGCAAGCGGGGGAGGAGGCCGTGGACGCGCTCGTCGCCGAATACTGCGACCTCTACGACGTCGCCCCGGAACTGCTGCCCGGCGCCGAGCGCCACGCCTCGCTGCGTTATGGCGCCCGCATCGAGGCGGCCCTGCGGCATTTCCTCGTCGACGGCGGATTCGAGGCATTCACCACGAACTTCGAGGACCTCGGCGCCTTGCGCCAGCTCCCGGGGCTGGCCGTGCAGCGCCTGATGGCCGACGGCTACGGTTTCGGCGGCGAGGGTGACTGGAAAACCGCGGTCCTGCTGCGCGCCCTGAAGGCCGCCGCGGTCGGCCTGCCCGGCGGCACCTCCTTCATGGAGGACTACACCTACCACCTGGACGGCGAGCCCGGCCTGGTCCTCGGCGCGCACATGCTGGAAGTCTGCCCCTCGATCGCCGGCGCACGGCCCCGGCTGGAGCTGCACCCGCTGTCCATCGGCGGCCGCGAGGACCCGGTCCGCCTGGTCTTCGACGCCGCCCCGGGCCCGGCGCTCGTGGCCGGCCTGGCCGACCTCGGCGACCGGTTCCGCCTGGTGGCCAACGAGATCGACACCGTCGTCCCGCCCGCGCCGCTGCCGAACCTGCCGGTGGCCCGCGCCGTCTGGGCCCCGCGCCCGGACCTGCGCACCTCGGCCGAGGCCTGGCTGATCGCCGGCGCGCCGCACCACACCGTCTACTCCTCGGCGCTGGGCACCGAGGTGCTGCGCGACCTCGCCGAGATCGTCGGGGTCGAGCTGCTGGTGATCGACGCCGAGACCCGGGTACGGCAGTTCGCGCGGGAGCAGCGGTGGAATCAGGCTTATTACCGGCTGGCGCGGGGGTTCTGACGAGAATGCCGCTCCGGCCCGCGGGCCGGAGCGGCATCGTGCTGATCGTGCGGTGTGGTTGTGCGGTGTGGTTGTGCGGTGTGATCGTGCGATGTGGTCGTGCGGGGTCATCGTGCCAGGGGTATCAGAACGCTCCGGTACCGTTCGGCGTCCCCAGCCCCGTCGGACCGTCATAGCCGGCCCCGGCGGTGCACAGGTACGTCGGCGTGCAGGTGCCGTTGCTCCCGCTGGTCACGTCGAACAGCGACCCGGGGTTCAGGTAGGGCTGCTGGCCGTAGTTGGTCGAGCCGGTGTTCCCGGCCAGCGCGTAGACCGAGGCGATGATCGGCGAGGACGCGCTGGTCCCGCCGACCTGCACCCAGCCGTCGGCGCCGGTGGCCAGGCCGAGAGCCAGCAGCAGGTCGCACCAGGAGCTGCTGCCGCAGCTGTTCGCGGTGTCGTAGACGGCCACGCCGGTGTTCGGGTCGGCGACCGCGGAAACGTCCGCGACCGTGCGGTGCGAGCACCCGGTGTCCGTCTGCCAGGTCGGCTTCGGCTCCTGCGTCGAGCAGCCGCTGCCGGCGCTGGACCACGCCGTCTCGGTCCAGCCGCGGGCGTTGGATGCGGTGCTCAGGCTGGTGCCGCCGACGGCCGTGACGTAGGGCGAGGACGCCGGCCAGCTCACGCCGTAGCCGCTGTCGCCGGAGCTGGCGGTGATCGCCACGCCCTGGTGGTTGAAGTGCGAGTCGGCGGCCAGCGTGGAGCTGTCCTCCGCCGCGCCCCAGCTGTTGGAGACCGACGCCACGCCGGCCGCCGTCGCCGCGGTGTCCTCGGCGGTCGTCAGCGACGTGGTGTCCGCCCCGGCCGCCTCCACCAGCAGGATGTGGCAGCTCGGGCAGATCGCCGAGACCATGTCCAGGTCCAGGCTCTCCTCCTCGGCCCAGCCGTAGTCCGCCGACGGCAGCGGCGAGGTCTGCCCGCTGCCGTTCACCTTCTTGAAGCACCCGCTGGCCGCGGTGCACGCCGGCAGGCTGTACGCGCTGCGGTAGGCGGCGAGGTCGGAGGCGGCGTTGGGATCGTCGAAGGCGTCGACGATGGCCACGGTGCGCCCGTTCCCGTTGGTGCCGCTGAGTTTGTACGCGGATATCAGGTCCGAAGGCTTGAGCCCGGAACTGGTCGGGCTCCCGGACGTGTTCGGCGCCAGCCGGCCCCGCCCCAGGCAGTGCGCCTTGCCCGCGATGACCTTCGCGCACCCGAACGGGACGATCGGGGCCAGGGCCGGCCGGGCCCCGCGAGCCGCGGCCGCGCCCGCGGTCTCGGCGCCCGCCGGCGCGGTGACCGCCAGGACCAGGGCCAACGCCGCGCCGAGCGCCGCGATCCGGGCGCCGGAGCGCCGCAGGAATCTCGCGATGGGAGGGGGAACACGATCGTTCATATCGCCTCCAGGTGGTGGAAGTTCGGGCTGTTGCCGCATCTGTCGCGCGGCCAGCTCCCCACCGTGGAATATGCGAGCCTTGCCAAAGAGAGTCAATGCTCGAAGGGAACGGAGCACTCGGAGTGTCTCAAAACCGTGAGAAAGTCCTGGAACGGATCCGTCTCGGCCTGGTCTACACCGAGACCGAAGCCGCCTTCCAGGCCCCGCAGCGCCGCACCGAGGAGATATTCGAGTACAACCACACCCCGCCGAGCGACCCGGACAAACGCAGAGCCCTGCTGGAGGCGATCCTCGGCTCGGTCGGCGAACGCACCGTGCTGCTGCCGCCGTTCCACGCCGGGTTCGGCAGCAACGTGCACATCGGCGACGACTTCTTCGGCAACGTGAACCTGACGTTCGTCGACGACGTCGACATCCGGATCGGGCACGGCGTGATGATCGCCCCCAGCGTGACCCTGACGACCACCGGGCATCCGGTGCACCCGGCACGCCGCGTCGACTTCGGCCGCTTCTCCGAGCCGATCGTCATCGAGGACAAGGTGTGGATCGGCAGCAACGCGGTCGTGCTGCCGGGCGTGCGCGTCGGCTATGGCTCGGTCATCGGCGCCGGCAGCGTGGTCAGCCGCGACATCCCGCCGATGACCGTCGCGGTCGGGACCCCGTGCCGGGTCCTGCGCGAGATCACCGAGGAGGACCTCAAGACGCGCGCGGACTTCGGGGAGGTTCGCGGGTAGGCGTCTGTGGCGGGGTCATGGCCCTTGTTGTAAGGCCTCATATAAAAATCTGCGTATAAGCTTTTTGTGGCATGCTGTAACGCTTACGGGGGACGGTCGCTTTACGTTTCAGCATGCAGGGTACGGGAGGGCGCAGAGGAGGAACCTGCCGTGACCCTTTCCTTATCGGTTCTGGTGGTCCTTGCTGTCGCCGCTTTGTTGATGTGCCGTAAGGGCGAGCTGAAGGTGTGGCACGCGATCGTGTGCGCACTGTTCGGGTTCTATCTGGCTTCTACCTCGGTCGCGCCAACCGTCCGACAGGGCACTTCGGCCGTAGCGGAATTCATCAGCAGCATCAAAATTTGATACCGAAACCCGGTCTGCGGGCGGACGACGCCGTCGGCGGGCAGACCCAGCCACTTCTGGTCCGGCTCTTTGCCGAGCGGATTACGCCCGCCGTACCCGAGCAGTCATCCCACGTGGCCAAAGACCACCTCTTGTTCTACTTTAGAGGGAATCTGGACAGGTGATCACGTGGCGGTTTCCTCCCGGCACGCCGAGGACCACGCCGAGACCTTGGCATGGTCCGGAGCGGGCTTCGCCTTCGTCGGCCGCGAGCGCGAGACCGGCCTGCTGCTGGCCGCCGTCCAGCATCCGCCGGCCGTGGTGCTGGTCGAGGGCGAGGCCGGGATCGGCAAGTCCCGCCTGGTGCACGAGGCCGGTCCGGCGATCGCCGCGGCCGGCGGCCGGGTCCTGACCGGACGGTGCCACCCGCTGCGCGAGCCCTACCCCTACGGACCGGCTATCGACGCGCTGCGCAAGGCCGGGCAGTGGCTGCCGCCGGTCGCCGAGCTGCCGCCGAGCGCCGGGGTGCTGGCGCCGCTGCTGCCGGACCTGGCCGCCGGGCTGCCCGCCCCGCCGCGTCCGGCCGCCGACGCCCACGCCAAGCGGTTCCAGCTGGTCAACGGGCTGCGCTCGTTCCTGGCCGCGCTCGGGTCGGCGGTCCTGGTCATCGAGGACGCGCACTGGCTCGACGAGGCCACCCGCGAACTGCTCCTGCTGCTGACCCGGGACATGCCCGAGCAGCTGTGCCTGGTGCTCACCTACCGCAACGAGGACCTGCCGCCGGGCGTGCCGGTCCTGGGCCCGGCCTACCGGCGCCAGCCCGGGGTCAGCGGCGCCGCGATCCACCTCGACCCGCTGTCCGGGCCGGACGTCCAGGCCCTGGCGCGCGCCGCGCTCGGAACCCACGCCACCGCCGAGCTGGGCACCGTCCTGTACCAGCGCAGCGAAGGCTTGCCGCTGGCCGCCGAGGAGGACCTGATCACCCTGGCCGAACGCGGCCCCGGCGGGTCCGGCCAGGGCGGCCAAGGCGGCCAGGGCGGCCAGGGCGGCCAGGGCGGCCAGGGCGGCCCGCGACCGCCCGGGGACCTGATCGCCGACCTGGAGCACGCCGACGTGCCGCGCGGGCTGCGTGAGGCGTTCGTGGAGCGGCTGTCGGCGCTGTCGGCGGCGGCGCGCACCGTGGTCGAGGCCGCGGCGGTCCTGGACGTCCCGGCCGCCGAACAGCTGCTGGCCCAGGTCGCCGGGCTGGAGCCGGAGCAGGCGTCCCGGGGCCTGACCGAGGCGCTGCGGGTCGCGGTGCTGCAGGAGATCGAGACCGACCGCTACTACTTCCGGCACGTGCTGGCCCAGCGGGTCGCCTACGAGCAGATGCCCGGGCCCGCGCGCACCCGCCTGCACCGCCGCGCCATCGCCGTCCTGGAGGCCCAGGCCCCGCCGCCGCTGGTCCAGATCGCCCACCACAGCCAGCACCTCGGCGACCCGAAGGCCTGGCTGGAGCGCGCCGAGGCGGCCGCGTCCCAGGCCGACTCGCTCGGTGACTCCGGCACCGCCGCGGCCCTGCTGCACCAGATCCTGGAACAGCCCGGCGTCACCGGCGACCGGCGCTCGAGGGCCGCGCTGGCGCTCGGCGTCATCGCGGTGAACGGCGTCGACTACGTCAGCGACGCCCGGGCGCTGCGCCGCATCCTGGCCGATCCGCGGCTGCCGGCCGCGACCCGCGGCGAGATCCGGCTGTCGCTGGGGCTGCTCATGGTCAACCACGCCGGGGACCGCGGGGGCTTCCGCGAGGTGGCCCGCGCGGCTGAGGAACTGGCCGACCGGCCCGACCGCGCCGCCCGCGCGATGGTCGCGCTGGCGATGAACGAACGCGACGAGGGTGGCGATCAGGGCTGGTCCTGGATGGTGCGCGCGGAGGACGAGGCCGCGCGCAGCCCGGACCCGGCGGTGCACGCCGCGGCCCAGGCCACCCGGCTCACCCTGCTGGCCCGGCAGGGCGATCCCGGTGTCTGGGCCCTGCTCGACGAACTGCCCCGGATCAGCGACGACGACGAGGTGATGCGGCAGACAGTCCGCGCCTTGTACAACACCGGGGAGCTGGCCATCGAGCTCGGGCACGACCGGCGCGCGGCCCGGATGCTGCACGAGAGCCGGGACCTGGCGACCCGGGTGAGTTTCCCGCGCTTGGAGTGCTACAGCCGGATCGCGCTGCTGCGCCTGGACGCCCTGGCCGGCCACTGGGCCGACGTCGAGAACCGCTTCACCGCGCTGTGCTCGGAATATCCGGACATCGCCATGGCCAAGACCGACGAAGCCCTCACCGTCGGCCAGGTGGTCGCGGCCCGCGGCCTGCGCGCCCGCGCGGCGGAGCTGTTCACCGCCGCCGTGGCCTACGGCGAGTTGGAGTCCCAGGTGACCTCGGGACTGCGCGCGGCGGCCGGCCTGTGCGCCGTCCGGCTGGCCGCCGAGGCCGAGCAGGACGCGTGGGCGATCGCCGAGCCCGCGCTGGCGGTCCTGCGGCGGGCCGGGGCCTGGGCCCGGGGCACCGGTCTGGTCCCGGTCGCCGTCCGGGCGGCGCTGGCCTGCGGCCACCGGGACGCGGCGCGGCTGCTGGTGGCAGATGTGGAGGAAGGACTGCGGGGACGGGACGCGCCGGCC
This sequence comes from Catenulispora sp. GP43, assembly GCF_041260665.1. NCBI lineage: Bacteria > Bacillati > Actinomycetota > Actinomycetes > Catenulisporales > Catenulisporaceae > Catenulispora > Catenulispora sp. GP43. The sequence continues at coordinate 116,649 of NZ_JBGCCT010000013.1, forward strand.
GCGACAGCCGAGTTCCACACCGCCCGCGGCATCTTGCATTGCGAGACGGACGCCACCGCATCCATCACGGATTTCGAAGCCGCCCGACAGGAGTGGTCGGACATCGGACGTCCCTATGAGACGGCCCGCGCCGCCGAGTACCTCGGCGCCGCGCTGAGCCGCTCCGGCGACGCCCGGGCGGCCACCGCCCGGCTGGAGGAGGCACTGGTCGTCTTCGACCGCCTCGGCGCCGCCTACGACGCCGCACGCTGCCGCCGCACCCTGCGTGACCTGGGCCTGGCCAAGTCGGCCGGGCGCGGGCGGCGCGGCTACGGCGACGAGTTGTCCCCGCGCGAGCGGCAGGTCGCCGAGCTCGTCGCCCGGGGCGCCACCAACCACGACATCGCCGAGGCACTGTTCCTGTCCCCGCGCACCGTGGAGCAGCATGTGGCCCGGATGCTCCGGAAATTGGGGACCACCAGGGGAGACGTGCAGAGCGTCCTACGTGCGCGGAGCCGCCAAAGGGGTTGATTAAATTACGTACCCCTGCAAAATTGGATACTTATTGATCTCCACGGGGGTGGCAGCGAACCTCATGTGTGGGGCTGTGTATCGCCCCCCATCCCGTTTCCACCACACCGGTGAAGAAAGGCCGGCCACGCAGGAGGCCATCATGATCGCCACGAAGGGCACCGACGCCATGAGTCGACGTACTGTCCTTCCTACCCAGCGCACGTGCGGGCACACCCCGCCGTGCCCGACTGCCGAAGATCCCGACCGCGAGGCCGCCCTTCTGGTCGCCAGCCACCCCGAACAGGGGTGGGGGCTGCTGTGCAACGGCGTGGTCCTCTTCGACGACACCGGTGAACTGCTGCCCGACGGCCGGGTCGTGGCACCGCAACGCCGGACCGGCTGAGGCCCGGGAACCGCGGTGAACTCCCAACTCCTCGCGCTGCTGACGGCCCCGCCGGTGGGAGCCACCGGCTTCCTGGCCGGCGTGGCCACGATGCGGCGCCGGCTGCGCCGCGCGGCCGGCGAGGCCGCGCACGCCCGCTGGCTCGCCGACCACGACGCGCTGACCGGGCTCCCGAACCGCACCGCCGCGCGCCACCACTACCAGCACGCCGCCCTGGCCGGCCGGCCGCCGGCCGCGGCCCTGCTGGACCTGGACGACTTCAAGACCGTCAACGACACCTGGGGCCACCAGGTCGGCGACGCCCACCTGGTGGCGGTCGGCGAACGGCTGGCGGCGGCCTGCCGCGACGTCGGCGCGCGCGCCTTCCGCCTCGGCGGCGACGAGTTCGTGCTGCTGCTGCCCTCCGCCGATGCCGCCGCCGTGGTGCGCGACGTCAGAGCGATCGTCTGCGCGCTGGGCGCGCCGCAGTTCCTGAAGCTGGACGAGAGCCGGTCGGTGACGCTGGTGCCGAGCGCCTCGGCGGGCATAGCCGTCCCGATCGCCGGCGACGCCTTCTCCGACGTACTGCGATGCGCGGACGTCGCGCTGTACCACGCCAAGCGGTACGGGGCGGCGCCGCACCTCTACACCCCGGACATGCGGCATCCCTGGTCGCATCGCTACAAGGCCCTGGACGAGGGGCACCCGGGCAAGGTGCGGGTATCGGGTCTGGTCGCGGAGCAGGCCACACGCTGAGAGCGGGTCGAGCCGGCCTGATCGCTGAGACGGCCCGGCCTGCTGTCGGTGGTGCGCGCTACGGTGATGCCGTGTCCCCAGCGATCATCCGTCAGTACCGGCCCGAAGACCGCGAAGCGCTGTACGAAATCTGCATGCTCACCGGCAACAACGGCGGCGACGCACGAGCCGTCTACCGGGACCAGGAACTGCTCCCGGACCTGTTCGCCGCCCCCTACGCCACGCTCGAACCGGATCTGGCCTTCGTGCTCGACGACGGCGGACGCGCGGTCGGATACGTGCTCGGAACAAGCGACACCGAGCGCTTCGTCCGCGACTTCCGCACCAAGTGGCTCCCCGAGGTCGCCGACCGGCACCCGCTGCCCGGCGGGGGACCGGGCACACCGGACGCGGTGATGACCGAGTTCCTGCACCAGCCGGAGATGATGATCACGCCGGCGCTCGCGGACTACCCGGCGCACCTGCACATCGACCTGCTGCCCGGCTACCAGGGCCACGGGTATGGCAGAGCACTGCTCACCACGCTGTTCGCGGCGCTCAACAAGGCCGGGGCGCAGAAGGTGCACCTGGTGATGTCGACGGCGAACACCAATGCCCGGGCCTTCTACGACCGCATCGGCTTCCACGAGATCACCGTCCCCGAACCCGGCGGTCTCACATTCCTGGGACGCTCGACAGCCTGAGGTTCACGTGCCTGTGACGAGCCGGACCTGATCATGCAACAGGGTTCGGCGACGCTTCAAGCATGAAGACTTCTCGTCGTAATGGCCGCCGCCCCGAGTGGAGCTGGCGGCGGGAGATCATCGAGCTCGCGGTCCTCTTCCTCGCCGTGGGTACCGCGGGCCTGTTCACCGAAGTACTGGGCCAACGCCACTACGGATGGTCGCTGCTGATGGCCTTAGGCGCGGCCCTGCTCGCGGCCTCGGTACTGCAGTGGTGGTGGCGTGTCCACGGACCGGGCCGGCTGCGCGCGAACACCCCGTTCGCCTCCGTCCGGGCCGCCGACGGTCTGGACCCGACACTGGCCGAATGGCACGAAGAGCTGAACCTGTGGCGCGTCCGGGCCGCGGTCCGCGACCGCCCCGGCAGCCTGGCCGCGGTGTGCGAGCACCTGGCCGCGATCGGCGCCAACATCGTGGGCCTGCAGGTCCACCCGCTGGGCGACGGGGTCCTGGACGAGTTCCTGCTCGACGTGCCCCCGGCCGTGGACGCCGCGGCGCTCGCCGCGGCCGTCTCCGCCGCCGGCGCGGAAGTCTCGCTGGTGGACCGCGCCGCCCGGGACGACCTGACCGACGCCCCGGCCAGGGTTCTGACGCTGGCCGCGCGCCTGGCCGCCGGCGATGCGGGCCTGCCGGCCGCGCTGCACGACTTGTTCGGCCAGTGCGCGGTCACCTGGGGTCCCCGCGAGGTCCAGGAGCCGGCCTGCGCCGGAACCCTGATCACCCTGCCCGACCCCGCCGGCGGCACCCTGCGGGTCAGCCGCGAGGCGCTGGACTTCACGCCGACGGAGTTCGCGCGGGCCCGGGCGCTGGTGGGGTTGTGCGGGGAGCTGCGGCGGCGGCACATGGCGGAGTAGGGGATTCGCGGTGAGTATTTCCGGCAGACGCCGGACCGGGTCACGCGCCGCAGATGTCCATGACCGATTGGGCATCTGCGAGCGCCTGGTGGATAGAGGGCTGCTGGCCGCTTTGCACCTGGGTGACGACCGCCTGCAGGTCGTCGGCGACTTTGTTCATCGCGTCCTTGCCGCCGGGCTTCTGAGTGGTTTGCGCGGCGTCTCGCAATTGCGCTATCGATGTGGTGGCGACCTTCAATCCCGCCGGCACGTCGTTGGTGTTCTCGGCCTTCATGGCATTCTGGATCGCCGACGTCGCCTCGGAGCAGCCTGCGTCTGTGCTGTCGTTCCCGCCGTTACCGCCACTTCCGCCCGAGGTGCCGCCGGTGAGGGCTCCCGTGGTGGTGTTCGGCGAGCCACTCCCGGCGACGGTGCCTGAGCTGGAGCATCCGGCGATGAGCAGCGTGGCGCACAAAGCAGTGATTATTGCGGGTATTCGCGAGCGGGAGAACATGGTCAGGACCCTAACGGCGAAAGCGCTGATATGCCGAGGAGGGGTCCTCTACGCCAGTCGGTACAATAGGCAATTCAATTGTTCAGTCGGCGTGCTCCCAGGAAGCTCGCACCAATGCCCGCTCCGTGCCGGCCAGCTGGAGCCCCGCGGCCAGCCAGGCTTGTGCGTAGCGGTCGGGATCGGGATCGACGAGCCGCCCGAAGACGTCCCGGCCACGGCGGTCCGCCTCGGCGGTGAGCGCGGCGAGGCGGTCCGCGGCGGCGTGAAGACCGGACTGGCGCAGGTGGGTGAGGTGGGGTGCCGAGGTCCGGGCGAACTCTGCGACCGTGCGCCGTCCTCCGGCCACCGCGAGTTCCACGGCGTGCCGAAGCCGCCACAGCGGCGAGTCGGCGATCAGGTCCGCCGGCTCCGGGACCGGGCCGGCCGACACGGGTGCTTCGCCGGGCTGCGGCGGGAAGTGGACGCTCTGCAGCCGGTCGTACCCGAGATCCGCGTGACCCTGCCAGGCTTCCGGCAGCTGGAGTGTGGCCTCGGTGCCCGGGACGGGGCCGACTGCGAGGGGGCGCAGCGTTGCCGGACGGCCCGGGTCCAGGCGGCCGACGACTCGGATGCGCAGCCCGGGATAACTTGCGAGCCTGCGCAGATTCTCGGTGTGGGCGAAGTCCGGATGTCCGTGAGCTGCGACAAGCCGGATCACCGGGCCGGTCGCCGCGCCGCCCTCATCAGCCGCGACTTCGCCGTCGACGACCCGCGCCACCAAACGGTCCTCGCAAGCCCCGATCACCATCACGTCGCAGCCGATCAGATCCGTGCCCTGCTGCTCAGCGTCCCCACCTGCACCCAGAACCCCGGCGAGCCGCGCGCGCACCGCCGGCCCGAGCGGCTGGGCGAACAGCGCGGCCACCGTCGGGCCGGACCAGCCCTGCCCGGTCAGCGGCGTGGCGCGCACGTTCTTGCCCGCGCCGAGCCGGCCGTCGGCCGAGACCGTGGCCCCGGCGATCAGCAGCCCGCTGCGGGACAGCCGGTCGTGGTCCAGGGCCGCCGCGCCGATCGCCACCGGTGCGGTGGCGGCCCCGCGGGCCCGAGCCGCGCCGCCGGGCTTCACGTCGGAGACCGTGAACCAGCGTCCGTCCTCGGCCAGGGCATGGGTCACCACACCGCCGTACCCGGTCGCACTGAGCACCGGTTCGCGGCACACGCCGTGCACCCGCAGGCTCCCGCCCGGCTCGTAAGCCCGGCGGGCCGTCCCGACCAGCTCGGGGTCGGGGTTCGCGGCGGCCACGAGATTCGCGGTGAGCAGGAGTTCAACCAGGTCACTGACAAGGTCGCCGAGCTTGTGCGCGTTGCTGCGGGACCTGGCCGCACGCAGTCCGCGCACGACCCGCAGCGCGGCGGCTTCCGGCCGGTGCAGACCCGCCAGGCGCGCGGTGTGTGCGGCACGCAGCAACTCCGACTGGGGAACCGCTCCCGCAGCGGGGATCCCGGCCGCCAGGATCGATGCCGCCGCCGACCAGAGCGCTGCCGCCGCGGCGACTTGGGCCTGGCTCGGCCCGGCAGGTAGTGCGGCCTCAACAGCTTGGGCACCATCCGCAACCTGCGCGATGGCTGGGACATCAGGGGTATCCGGAGCGTCTAAGGCCTCTGAGCTGGTTTCCGACGTAGCATCACCCGTCTCCTGCGAATCAGCCACCGGACACGCCGTGAGCACCGCGGCCCGGTGCAGGCACTTGGGCGCCAGCAGACACGTGCACTGAGCCTGCTCGTTCAGCGCGACGACCCCCGAGGCGTCCGGCGCCAGGGTGACCACGGCGTCCTCGCCGCAGTGCACCCGCACCGTCTCCCCGTCCGCCACGGCCTCCGCCGCGCCGTACTGCTCGACCGCCGCGTCGAGCTTCTTCAGCAGCCGCGACGTCAGACTCTCGACCGCCGCGGCCGTCACCTCCGGCGCGACCGGTGGCAAACTCATCTGGCCTCCCCACGAACACGCTCGCCGACCCACCGGGCCAGGGCGAGAGGACTGAGCGCCGCCACCGGCATCCCGGCGGCGACCAACTGTTGGGCGATCGGCACCGAGTACCGGGCCGACCCGGCGTCGTCGAGCGCCGCGCAGCCGATCAGGTGCACTCCCGAGGCGGCCAGCGAGCGGACCTCGCCGAGCAGGCCGCCGACCGGGTAGCCCTCCTCGAAGTCGCTGACGACCGCGACGATGGTCCGGCTGGGCACCGTCACCAGCGAGCGCGCGTGCCGCAGCCCGGCGGCGATGTGCGTGCCGCCGCCGACCCGCACCTCCAGCAGCAGCGACAGCGGGTCGGCGACGCGGCCGGTGAGGTCCACGACCTCGGTGGAGAACGCCAGGAAGTGCGTCGACAGCGCCGGCACCCCGCCCAGCACCGCGGCGGTCAGCGCCGACCACACCACCGAGGCCTCCATCGACCCGGACACGTCCACGACCAGGATCAGCCGCCAGTCCGCGGCGCGCCGGGCGCGGGTGCCGAAGACCGGCCGCTCGGGCACGATCAGGGTGCTGCCGTCCTCGAGCCGGCGTGCCGTGCCGAGGTTGGCCCGCACGGTGCGCGACAGGTCCAGCGGACCGCCGGGGCGGCGCGTCGGACGCGGCGTGGCCAGGCCGGTCAGGGTCGGGCGCAGCCGGGTGGCCAACTCCCGGGTGAGCTCGGCCACCAGCCGCCGGACCAGCGGCCGCAGCTTGGCCAGCTTCTGCTCCGGCAGCCCGCCGGCCAGCGAGAGGATGGTGGTGAGCAGCTCGACGGAGGGCCGGACCGAGTTCGGATCGAGTTCCTCGAGCACGTCGGTACGGCCCGCCGCGGCGGCCCGGCCCAGCACTTCCTCGCGGACGTCGGCGCCGAACAACGCGTTCAGTTCCTCGGCCCACTCCCGGGCAGTCGGGAAGGCGGCCTCGCGTCCGCCGGCCGAGCCGTCGCCGGTCCGGCTCTCCAGGGTCTCGGAGCCTTCGCCGCGCCCGGTCCCGTAGAGCTCGTCGAGCGCGCGGGCGTACCGGCGCGAGTCCGCGGACAGCCGATCGGGCTGGCGTCCGAGCAACAGACGCCAGCGTTCGGGCGGGGGGATGCGGTGCCGGTCGTCGCAGACCCGCGGGGCATCCGCCGAAGGTGACTCAGCCTCCGCGATCTCGGCCCCGGACTCAGAATGCTGCGAATCCGATCGCTCCGGCAGGACCACGCCCAGCGCCCGCACCGCCTCGAAAGCCTCCGCGTCGGCGGCGGTCCACAGCGCGACCAGCCGCGGATCGTCGGCCAGCGTGACATCGGGCCGGTCGCCCAGGCGCTCGGTCACCGTCGCCAGCACCCGGCCGCGCGCGGCCGGCGAGAGCGTGTCGAACCCGCCGCGCAGCGCCGGGAGCCGGTCCAGGAAGTCGCGGTCGGCCAAGGTGTCGACCCGGTCCAGCAACGGATCAAGAGCCTGCGGCGCCGCCTGGAGCAGCGGTCCGGCCGCGGTGAGCAGACCGGTCAGATGGCGGGCCAGGCGCTGCCGGCCCTCGCCGGTGCCGGCGGCGTCGACCCAGCCGCCGACCCGCGTCCCGACCTCCTCGGCGCCGTCCAGGTCCAGCAGCACCCGCGCCGCCGCGACCGCGCCCTGCACCAGCGGCGACCCGCTGCGCGCCAGGGTGTCCAGCGCGTCGGCCAGCCGCAGCCCGAGCTGCCGGGTGGCGGCGCGGTCGGCGAGGGCGACCAGGGCCGCGGCGTCGGCCGGGTCGTCGCTGCCGGCCAGGCCCGGCAGGGCGCGGACGGCGGCGTCGAGCAGTGTCCCGGACAGCGTCGCGGCCTGCGCCCGCTCGGCCTCGCCGGTCCCGGGAAGGTGGCCCTCGACCAGTGCTTCGAGCAGGTCCAAGGCGCTGAGCAGCTCCGGGAGCGTGCCTTGGCCCGGCAGCGTCCCGGCGGCGTCTTCCAGGCGCGCGCGGACCAGGTCCGGCAGATCGCAGGACGCTGCGGCCCGCAGCCCGTCCAGCAGGTCGGCGCAGGTGGCGCCGCCGTCCTCGGCCTGACGGCGGGCGCGCTCGCGCAGCGTCCCGGCGGCGGCCTGGGCCGCCGTGACCCCGCGGACCCCGGCCAGGTCCAGCCGCACCGGCACACTCGGCGTCCACGCCAGCCGCCACCGGGAGGTGAGCGCGGTGCCGTCGCCGGTCCCGGCCACCTCGACCGGCTCGCCGTATCCGGCGCCGCAGATCAGCAGGCGCTGAAGCAGCACTTCCCGGCGGCCGTCGAGCTCGGAGCGCAGCGGGTCCAGGCGGACCTCGCGCGGCGCCGGGTCGTCCGGATCCGGCAGCCGCAGCCCGGCCAGCTCGGCCTCGACCGACGGGCCCAGGCCCGAGCGCGGCGTGCCCGCCGCGACCCGGCCGCGCACGGTGCCGACCAGCACGGTCTCCAGCGCCCGGGCCAGCGCCCGGCCGCGCCCCAGCAGCTCGCCCTGGCCCAGGACCGTGGTCACGGCCTCCAGGACCTCGCCGCGTCCCGGCGCCGGCAGTGCGCGCAGCCGGGCCAGGTCGCCGGCCAGCCGCAGCGCCTCCGACGCCTCGCCGGTACCGGCGGTGTGCCCGGCGGCCCGCAGCGAGCGGCAGACGTCGGTGATGGCCCGCGCCGCCGCCAGCTGGATCGACTCCGGGTCGCCGCCGGCGGCGAAGACAGACTGCTGCCAGCGCGGGTCGCGGATTCCGGCGGGGTAGCCGGAGCGGGAGTCGAGCAGGTCGAAGGCGTAGGGGACCAGGGACGTGGTCGAGGTCTGGTTCGCCTGTGCCGGGCCCGGAACCTCGCCGTCGCCCGCCGGGCCAAGCAGTGCCGGCGCGTGGAACGCCCCGATCACCGCCGCCACGCGCCGCCCGCCATCGCCGGCTCGCGCGATCACGCCCCGCATATGGGCCTCGCGAGCCAGATCGACCGCTGACACCGCCTCGCCGCTGTCGGTCCGCAACGCCCAGCCGACCCCGAGCGCCGCACGCCGCACCGCCTCCGGAGCGCACCCCGGAGCCAGCACCTCCACCGCGCGGTCCCAGTAGTCGTCGCCGGCACGCCCCGACCCGGACGCGCGCAGCGCGTCGGCGAACGCGCTGCCCGAGCGCGCCGGCTCGGCGCCGGCCGACCACCGCGCATCGCCCAGCGGCAGGTCGCAGCACACGACCTCGCGCCCGCGCTCCCGGGCCCACCGGATCGCGGCGAGCTCGGGGGAGAAGTCGGCGAAGGGATAGAACCCGAGGTACCCGTCCGATCCGGCGCCGGCCAACGCCACCGGGGCGATGGTGTCCGGGTCGGCCAGGTACGGCAGCCAGCTCTGGAAGTCGGTCGGCAGCTCGACGCAGACCACTTCGGCATCGGCCGCGTCGAGCAGCGCCGGGACCACCGCCGCCAGCGCCGGGCTGTGGTGGCGCACGCCGATCAGGTACGGCGCCGAGCTCTGGGCGAGCTCGGCCACCGCGTCGCGGGGATCGATCCCGGTCAGCTCGCCGCTGCTTTGAGTCGACTCAGCTACCGTCGTCGTCACCGCAGGGTCTCCCGCAGATCCCACAGCCGCCGCCACGTCGCCGACCCCTGCTCCGCCCGCCGCCGCACCGGCCCGTCCCAGTACCCCAGCAGCCGCGCGTGGTCCTGCGGGTCGTCCTTGCGCACCACGCCGAGCAGGTGGCCCGGCAGCAGGTCCAGCACGTCCCCGCCCGGCAGGTACGCCGTGGCGATGCCCAGGGCCGCCGTCACCTGCACCGCCTCCGCCGTCGACATCACCGTCCCGGGCCGCTCGACGTCCCAGCCCTCCGACGACCGTCCGGTCCGCAGGTCGCGGAACGCCGTGACCAGCACCTCCAGCACCGCGTCGTCCACCGCGTACGCGGCGCCGGCGCGCTGCACCGAGGCGCGGGCCTGCCGGCGCACCAGCTCGGTCTCGGCATCGGCATCCGCGATCGGGTCGATGGTCTCGAAGTTGAACCGGCGCTTGAGCGCCGCGGACATCTCCGACACGCCCCGGTCCCGCAGGTTCGCCGTGGCGATCACGGTGAAGCCGGGCGTCGCCGGGACCGAGCCCTCCGGCGTCCCGGTCAGTTCCGGGACGCTCATGTGCCGGTCGGACAGGATCGACACCAGCGCGTCCTGCACCTCCGGCAGGCAGCGGGTGATCTCCTCGACGCGGGCCACCCGGCCGGAGCGCATCGCGGCCAGCACCGGGGAGTCGACCAGGGCCTGCGGGGTCGGGCCCTGCGCGAGCAGCAGTGCGTAGTTCCAGCCGTAGCGGAACGCGTCCTCGGTGGTGCCCGCGGTGCCCTGCACGGTCAGCCGGCTCGTCCCGCACACCGCCGCCGCCAGCAGTTCCGAGAGCATGGACTTGGCGGTGCCGGGCTCGCCGACCAGCAGCAGGCCCCGCTCCCCGGCCAGGGTCACGACGCAGCGCTCGACCAGGGCCCGCTCGCCGACGAACTTGCGGGCGATCACCAGCTTGTCCGGCACGTCCGTGTCCGGCTTGGCCTTGGCGAGCTTCAACTGCTCGCCGTCGCTGCCGCACAGGAACGTGACGACCGAGCGCGGCGTGAGCCGCCAGCCGGGCGGCCGCGGCCCGGAGTCGTGGGCCGCCAGGAAGGCGAGCTCGGCCTGGTGGCGCTGTTCGGCGGGCAGCAGCTGGGCCACCGGCGTGTCCGGGGCCTGAGGTGCGGCGGTCATGGACAATCCTGCCTTGTCGTCGATGTCAGAAAAGGAAACAGCGAATGCGGGGGAGTCCTCACCGGCGCCGCCCCCGCCGCGCGGTCCGCAGCTCCTCGAACCGCGGCGCGTCGCCGTCCCCGATCCGCTGCCAGGCCCGGCGGTACAGGTCGGCGGCGGGCTCGGTCGGCACCAGCACCCCGGCCACGGCGCCCCGGTCGTGCAGCAGTACCTCGAAGAACGGCAGCTTCCACGCCTCCATCGGCGTGTGCGGGGACCGGATGTCCACCCACGCGCCGGGCAGGAACAGCGACCGGCCCGCGCGCGCCCGCGCCGCCTCGACCACGGCCTCGGTCCGGGCCAGCTCGGCGCGCGCCGCCTTCAGCCGGGCCGGCTTCCAGCCGGTCCAGCGCGCGGTGTTCCGGTCGGTCGGATCGGGCATCGCCAGCAGCATCAGGTACAGCGCGGCCGCGTCCTCTCCCGCGCCGAGCTCCTTGGCCACCTCGGTCACCAGCTCCGGCACCGAGCGCGACGGATCCTGCGGGAACCAGGTGCCCCCGGCGTCCCGGACCCCGGCGGCCGGGTCGCCCGGGTCGGCGAGCAGCGCCGCGAACCGGGGGTCGCGGGCCAGCCGCAGCGCGATCTCGGCCGCGAAGGGTCGCTGGTCCTCGCCCCGCAGGGCCGGTATATACGTGTCGGAGCCGGCGGCGTCCAGCAGTGCCACCTTCAGCGCCGGCGCCGGCTGGTTGTCGTGGGTGGCCATGAGGACCGCGCCGTACCGCTCGAAGCCCTCGCCGACCTCCGTCGGGGTGCCGGCGGTCTTGCGGAACTCCTCCAGACCCACGTAGCGGCGCAGGTCGATCAGCAGGTCCGGGTTCGCCAGACGGTCGCGCACCGTCGCCAGCGCCGCCGGCAGCGCGGCCCGCACCGGATCGCCGGCCGGGAGCCGGTGGGCCAGCCAGGCGGCCAGCGCCACCGCGCCGGCCACGCTCTCGCCGTCGAAGCCGACCGCCTTCTCGTCGGTGGGACGGGCCCGGTCGCCCCGGATCTCCCAGGCCAGGTCGGTACTCAGCCGGCGCGAGGAGGCCGGGTCGATCAGGGCCGGCAGCGCCTCCAGCACGTCCCAGTCGATGCGGACCGAGCGCCGCGCCTCGGCGCTCAGCGCCTCGGGCACCGCGACCTGCCGGCCGACGGCCCGGTTCCACACCTCGGCGGCCGCCGCGACATCAGGGCCCTGCGTCCACAACGCGGCCGGGTCCGCCGGGAGCAGCGCCGAGACCAGCTCGATCGCCACCGGGAAACCCAGCGCCGTCAGGCGATCCCGGGCTACGGCCGCCTCGGCGGAGCTCACCCCGAGCGCCGTGCACATCTCCCGGGGCAGGAACCCGCGCTCCTGCCGGTGCACGCGCGGCAGTCCGGCGACCACCAGCTTGGCGGTGACCGCCGTGACGCCGGTGAGCGCGGCGAACTCCTCGGCGGCGGCCGCGAACCAGGGCGCGAGGTCCTCGCGGGTGTCCGCCTCGGCCAGGAAGCCCGCCAGCCAGCCCGGCTGCCGACCGGCGAGCGCTTCGGTCACCGGAGCCAGGTTGGTCAGCCGGTAGGGCGCGGGCAGCTCGAAACGACCGGCCGGATCGTGGATCAGGCCACTGAACTCGAAGTGCGGGGAGTCCCAGTTGGATTCGAGGAACGCCGCGCAACCGCCGCCGTCCAGCGGCAGCAGCCCGAGCCAGGACTCCCGGTGGTCGGACGAGGGCAGCTCCGAGCGCAGCACGTTGCCGGAGAAGCGCCGCCACGTGGACTGCTCGCCGGGCTCGGCCAGCCCCAGCGTCTCCAGCTCGGCCAGCAGCTCCCGCAGCGCGGCCCGGTGTTCGGGCTCGATGAACGGCGAGACCGAGCGCAGCGCCGCCGCGGGCGCGGTATTGAGCGCGGCCCGCCACAACTCGGTGGACGGCAGGACCGGTCCATCCAGGTGGACCCGCACCGGCCGGGTCCGCTGCGGCTTGTCCCGCAGTTCCCTGGCCAGCATCCGCAACACCCCGAACAGGGCCGGATCGGCTTGGCGCCAGCCGTAATAGCGCTGACTCACCAGGCCGCCGAGCGCCGCGCCGACGACGTCGTCCGTCGGGCCCGGGTTCTCGAGCTCGGATTCTCCCAGCCCGCCCTGAAGCGTCTGCTCCAGCCGCTCGGCGACCTGGTCCAGCCCGTTCTGCTGCTTGGCCGCGTGGCGCACGATCCCGGCGATGCCCGTGAGCAGCGCCTCGTCGCTCACCTCCGGGAGCAGCTCGCGGATCCGGGCCCGCCTGGCGGCCTTGGCCTCGTCCCCCTTCATGCCCTTCATGCCCTTGATGCCCTCGACGTCGGCGCCGGCCGCCAGCAGCGCGGCGGCGGTGTCCCGGTCGATCCGGCGCAGCGCCAGCGAGGCCTGCTCGTCGCGCGGGCGCAGATAGCGCCAGTAGGAGGCCGGCGGCAGGATCCGGGTGCCCTTCGCGTAGGTCCCGGGCTTGCCGTCGGTCTTGGCCTGCGCGACCAGGACGCCCTCGGCGTCCAGCATGCTGATGTCGTAGCTGCCGGTGCCGACCAGCCCCCGCCCGGCCTCGTCGCCCGGGAACACGATCGCGCCGCTCAGGCCCGAGGTCCCGGCCGGGGCGGTCACGCTCACGCCGGCCAGGTCCTCGCCGCGCAGCGAGCCGTCCGGCAGCTTGACGACCCGGAAGCCGACGAGCCCGTCGACCGGCCGCGCCGTCGGGCCGGCCTGGTCCGACACCGCGGGCATGATCCTGCCGCCGACCAGCTCCGAGCCGGCCGGGGCGGTGCGCAGCGCGTCGGCCAGGAACGCCGGCGCCGACTTGCGGCCCCGCCGGCCGCTCGCCGGGTCGTACTCGTACCAGCCCCAGGAGCCGTGCTCGCTGCCGTCCCAGGTCCAGACCCAGTGCGACACGCCGTCGCTCATGATCTCCGAGTCCTCCGGGACCGCGGTGTCGCCGGGCCGCAGCGGCGCGCCGCCGGTGGTCCGGCCGCCGCCGGCCAGCGGCAGGCTCCGCGCCAGACGGCCCGGGCCGTAGTAGTACATCCGCTGGCTGCGGGCGTCGCGCTCGCGCCCGGGCCGCTCGACGGCGAACAGCCGGTCCGGCGAGTGGTGCCAGTAGCCGCGCAGCCTGGCGTCCAGGGCCCGGGAGGACCACATGACCAGCAGCTCGCCGTCGATGAAGTGGTAGCCGGGGTTGTCGTAGGCGTCGCCGGCCGGGATACGCAGGTCATGGGTCAGCACCGGGCCGTCCGGGCCGAGCACCCGGACCTGTGTGGCACCGCCGACGATCAGGTACGGCCAGGCGTCGGCGACGATCAGGTCTTCGACGTTCTTGCTCAGCTCGGCCGCCGCCTGCTCCCACGCCGGCCAGGAGAACTCGTCCAAGAGTCCGGCGCGCAGCGTGCGCACCAGCACCGGGGCCAGGTCGGTGTGCGCGGCGGCCCGCACCTGCTCCTCGGCCAGCGCCAGCGCCTCGCCGGGCAGCCAGCCCAGCCGGGCCATCGCCGCCGGCAGCCCGGGCAGGCCGGTGGCCGCGAACTCCCGCGCGACCGTCGCGACCCAGTCGGCGAGCAGGATCCGGCCACCCGGCGCGGCTATCAGCTTCTTGATGGCGCGGCGGGTCGAGTCGTCGGCCCCGAAGGACTGCGTGCCGCGGGCGAACGCCGTGACGAAGCGGCCGTCGGCCTGCAGCGCGACCAGATCACGCTGGCCGTCGTCGGCTCCCCACGCCTCCAGGGGCAACGACAGGCCGTTCTCGTCCGGGTCGGCGACCGGCACCTCGAGCGCCAGCAGCAGGTCCAGCAGGTCCAGATCGCCTGGCGCGTTCAGGGTCTGGCCCGAGGCGGTCAGCTCCTCGCGCAGCCGCGCCTGACAGCGCTCGACGAAGGTGTAGAGCTCGGGCATCCGCCCCCGGGCTCGCCAGCCGGAGCGCATCGACTGGAACCGCTTCAGCCAGCCCGCCGCGCCGTCCTCGGGACGCACGGCGTCCTGCGGCGCGTCGTCGTACAGCGCATCGATCGCGCCGCCGTCGGTGAGGATCGCCAGCCACAGGCCCGGCAGGTCCGCCTCGTCGCCGCCGGGCATGACGTCCAGCAGCGCCCGCCGCAGCTCAGGATCCTGACGCAGCAGCGAGACGATCGCCGCCCGGTGGCTCTTCCACCAGCCCTCCGGCGCGCGCAGCGTCGCCGGCAGCGTGAGCAGGCCGGCCAGGTATTCGCGCTCGACGGCCGCCGCGTCCGCGCCGGCTGCCTTGGCCAGGCGGCGCAGCTCGGTGGCCAGCTGGGCCGACGGGGTCAGCCCGCCGGCGGTGCGGCGCGAGCACAGGCGCGTGTACCGGTGCAGCGCCTCGCCGGGGGAGACCCGCGCCGCCAGGGCCTTGCCATAGTCGACCAATGCCTTCGCCGGCAGCGCGCCGGCCAGGGCGAACTCCAGGAAGACCTCGTCGAGCCGGTCCTCGTCCAGCTCCAGGCCGTGCGTGGACTCCGCGCGGCGGGCCTTGGTGAACATCTGCGAGGCGTAGGTGACGTTCTCCGCACCCAGGAACACCCGGCCGACCTGCTCGAAGTACGTCGGCAGGAAGTGCGGCAGCGCGGCGGCGAGCCGGTCGGCGATCCCCTGGTAGGCCTGCAACGCGGCCTTCGGGCGCGACTTCACCTGCTTCGCGGCCCGCTCCAGCTCCGGCAGCAGCGCCAAAGCCTGGTGCCCGTCTTCCGGGTGGTGCACCAGCACCCACTCCGGGAAGCCGAGCGACTGCCGCAGACCCAGCCCCACCTCGGCGGGCTCGCCGTCGGGGGCCAGCCCGAGGAACCCGGCCGCGGCGTCCTCGGCCGCGCCGAGCTCGCCCGGTGTGAGGCGGACGACGACCCGGTCGTCCAGCGCGGGATGCCGGTAGGCGCGCGCGGTCAGCGACACGGCGCGCTCGCCGGCGGCGGTGCCCGGCGGGAGGATCGCGCCGGCGGCCAGCAGGCCCGCCGCGTCCTCGGGCGTCAGGGTACTGGTTCCGGTGCCGTTGTTGCTGCCGTGGCTTCCAGTGGTGGCGTTCTGCGAGCCGCTCATGCGTCCTTGCCCTCCTCGATCACGCGGCCCGCGTAGAGCGCCGCGGCCATCCGCATCCCCTCCGACCAGGCCACCGGCCCGATGTCGGACTGTGCCAGCGCGTTGCCGTCCTCGCCGTGCCAGGTGAGCGCGCCGGTCTGGCTGTCGTCGTCCCAGTAGTAGGGCTCGCCGATCCACACCGAGGCCTCGACCGTGCGGCCGCCCTCGCGCACCCGGCAGTCCGCGGAACCGCCGCTGACCCGGTAGCCCAGCGAGGTCGCGCGGGCCGCCAGGACGAACCGCGACGGGAAACGGCCGCCGGAGAACTCGGTGACGCGCGCCGCCCCGGCCCTCGGGCCGCCGTCCTGCGCCTGGTCCTCCGGCTTGCGCCAGGTCGCCCGGTAGATCTGCTCCACCCGCTGCTCGACCCCGAGTTCGGCGGCGAACTCCCGCAGGTCCTCCAGATCCGGCAGCAGCACCGGGTGCGGCAGCGTGACGGTCCGCGGGGTGAGCCGCACCGTCTCACCGTCCAGATTCACCACCCGCAGCCCGCCGTCCTCGGTGACCCCGCGCAGGAAGCCCACGTCCTCCGGATCGGCGCCGACGACCACCAGGTCCCGCAGCGCCGTCTGCCACGCCTGGTCCGGCCACACCCGCGCCAGCAGCCCGGTCGGCACCGGCAGCGAGGACGCCATCCACGTGTCGACCTGGGCGACGCAGCCCGCGGCGTGCCGGTCCAGCCATTCGGCCAGCCGTCGCAGCCGGTCCACCTCCGGATCGTCCCGCAGCGCCTTCGGCAGCGTCTTCAGCTGCCGGCCGGCACTGCGGCCCGCCGTGGCCCGCGCGGCCACCCGTCCTTCAACGAGCGTGATCTCATAGCCCTGCCCGGCGGCCAACCACGCCATCGGCCCCACCCCTCACTCGGTCTCGCCATCGCATCCCCGTGCTGATGGCGGACACGCTCTCAGCCGGTACCGACAGAGGGCAAAACCGGATCGGACCCGCCCCGGGTTGCGAACAGGTTGCAGGCTCTTGACGCCCCAGATGTTTGCGCTAACAATCGTCAACGCACCGCCTGCACCACCGCACACGCACCAGGGCACTGCCTCGTAAGCAACCACCCATCGCGCACGTCGGACCGGAGGTGTGAAGCGCCATGCAGAACGTCCTCGGCGACCGCGCACCGGTCATGGCCGATGTCGCGCGGGTGGCCGGGGTGTCGCAGCAGACCGTGTCCCGGGTGCTCAACGAGCGTCCGAACGTGCGCCCGGCCACCCGCGACCGGGTGATGGACGCCATCAGGGAACTGGGGTACCGGCCGAACGCCGCGGCCCGGACGCTGGTCACCCGGCGCAGCAACACGCTCGGCGTGATCAGCTTCAACACCACGCTCTACGGGCCGGCCTCCATGCTCTACGGGATCGAGCAGGCGGCCAAGCAGCACGACTGGTTCGTCACCGTCGCCGCGCTCGGCGCCATGGACCGGCGCTCGGTGTTCGAGGCCGTGGAGCGGCTGCGGGACCAGGCGGTCGAGGGCATCATCGTCATCGCGCCGCAGACCACCGCGGTCGAGGCGCTGGCGAACACGCCCTCGGACGTGCCGCTGGTGGCCGTCGGGTGCGGGGTGCACGCCGCCCTGAGCGCGGTCGCGGTCGACAACGAGGCCGGGGCCGAACGGGCCACCTCCTACCTGCTCGACCTCGGCCACCGCACCGTGCACCACCTGGCCGGGCCGCGCAGCTGGCTGGACGCCCAGGAACGCCAGGCCGGGTGGCGGCGGGCCCTGACGGCGCGCGGCGCGGCGGTGCCCGAGCCGTTCAACGGCGGGGACTGGTCGGCCCGCACCGGCTACGACCTCGGACGGCGGATCGCCCGGGCCGCCGAGGTGAGCGCGGTGTTCTGTGCCAACGACCACCTGGCCCTCGGGCTCATGCGGGCCCTGCAGGCCGCCGGCCGGCAGGTGCCCGAACAGGTCAGCGTCATCGGGTTCGACGACATCCCGGACGCCGAGTTCTTCGGACCCGCGCTGACCACGGTGCGCCAGGACTTCGACGAGCTGGGCCGGCGCGCGCTGGTGGCCCTGATCCGGGCGATCGCCGCGGGTCCGGGCGGCCGTCGGGGCCGGCGCGGTGCCGGGCCGGTGGCCGCCATCGATCCCGCTCTCGTGGTGCGTGCCTCGACGGCACGGCCCGCTTCCTGACACCCGCGAAACCCTTTTTCTGCGAAGGAGGGCGCCGCGGGCACTGAAATGTCACCGCGAAATGTTACCGCTAACACGCTATCGAAAGGATCTGAACCAGGATGGGCACCAGCAAGATCCGCATCACCGCCGCCTGCGCGGCCGCGCTGCTCGTGGCCTCGGCCGCGGCGTGTTCCAAGAACGCCTCCGGCGGCTCCTCCACCCCGGCCGCCGGCACTTCCGGCGCCGCCGGTTCCTCGGCGCCGGCGGCGCTGGCCGGCTCCGTCACCTTCAACCAGGACAACCTGGCCAAGCTCGACGCGGCCCTGAAGTCCGCGCTGGCCGGCAAGGACCTGTCCGGGGTGAACATCGCGATGGTCGTCAACGTCGCCGCCGACTATTGGAAGGCCGGCCAGGTCGGCTTCCAGAAGGGCTGCTCCGACCTGGGCCTGTCCGGTTCGAAGTGCACGTACTTCGCGCCGCCGAACGGCAAGCTCACCGAGCAGAACTCCGAGATGGAGACGCTGCGCTCGCAAGGGGTCACCGGGTACGCGATCTCGGCGATCGACCCGACCTCGGCGGCCGGCACCATCCACACCGACGTCCAGCACGGCATATCCGTGCTCGCGATCGACTCCCCGCTGCCCGGGACCGACGCCGCCTCGCTGTACCTCGGCACCCCCAACTACACCGCCGGGCAGCAGGCCGGCGAGGCGATGAAGCAGGTCCTGGGCGGCAAGGGCAAGGTCGCGGTGCTGGTCGGCTCGCTGACCGCGGCCAACGCCACGCAGCGCATCCAGGGCTTCGAGGACGCGCTGAAGGGCTCGGGCGTCAGCGTCGTGCAAAAGGTCAACGACAACCTCTCGGCGGCCACCGCGACCTCTGACGCCGAGACCATCCTGGCCAACAACCCGGACGTCAACGGCCTGTACGGGGTCTACTCCTACGACGGGCCGGCGCTGGCGCAGGCCGTGCAGTCGGCCGGGAAGTCCAGCAGCGTGCACATCGTCTCCGACGACTCCGACGCGCAGACCCTGGGCTTCATCAAGTCCGGCGTCATCTCCGGGACGGTCGTGCAGATGCCCTACCAGCAGGGCTACACCGGCGCGTACATCCTGGCCGCCGAGAAGGTGCTCGGCAAGGACGCCACGATGGCGATCATCAAGCCCTACCTGGAGTCCGACGGCTCCACGCTCAGCTCGGGCGTGGGCCTGGTGACCTCCGCGGACCTGTCCGCCTACCAGGCGCTCGAGACGCAGCTGGGGATCAGCTGACGATGACAGCATCCGTCGACACCCCGGGCCGCGCGGTCCTCGCGCGGCTGCGGGGAGTCCACAAGTCCTACGGCCCGGTGCGGGTGCTCGACCTGCCCGAGCTGGATCTGTACGCCGGCCAGGTGGTCGGCGTCGTGGGGGAGAACGGTGCCGGCAAGTCCACGCTGATGGGCACGCTGTCCGGCTCGGTGCGCCGGGACGGCGGGCAGATCGAGATCGGCGGGCGGGAGCTGGCGCCGGGTTCCACCGAGGCCGCCGCGGCGCTCGGCATCGCCATGGTCTCCCAGGAGTTCCCGCTGGTGGGGCAGCTGTCCGTGGCCGAGAACCTGGTGCTGGGACGGCGTCCGCGCGGCTCCCGGCGGCGCTTCCTGCTCGACCGGGCCGGGATGCGCCGGGAGGCGGCCGAGATGCTCGGCGAGATCGGCCTGGCCGCCGGGGCGGTCCCGGTCGGCCGCCAGGTGCGGACCCTGCCGGTGCCCACCCGGCAGATGATCGAGATCGCCAAGGCCTGGGGCCGCCGCCCGGAGCTGCTCATCCTGGACGAGCCGACCTCCTCGCTGGGCCCGGTCGAGGGCGCCCACGTGCTGCGCCTGGCCCGCGAGCTGGCCGCGCGCGGCGGCACGGTGCTGTTCATCGGGCACCGCCTCGACGAGGTCCGCGCGGTCAGCGACCGGGTCCTGGTGCTGCGCAACGGCCGGCTGGTCGCCGACCTGGAGCCGGAGCAGGCCACTGAGGAGCGCCTGATCCGGGAGATGGTCGGCGGCGAGGTCGCGCACGCCCGCCCGAAGGACAAGCCGGCCGACCCCGCAGTGCTGCTGGCGCTGCGCGGCCTGACCGCCGACGGCCTGGGGCCGGTCGACCTCGACCTGCGCGCCGGGGAGATCGTCGGGGTGGCCGGGCTGATGGGCTCCGGCCGCAGCCGCCTGATCCACACCGTGGCCGGGGCGCAGCCGGCCACCGGCGGGACGATGACGATCGCCGGCTCGCCCTACCGCCCGCACGGCCCCGGTGACGGCGCCGCCGCGGGGATCGCGATGATCCCCGAGGACCGCAAGGAGCAGTCCCTGGTGCTGTTCGCACCGATCCGGGCCAACGTCACCGTCCCGATCCTGCGGCGCATCAGCACCCGCGGACTGCTCGGGCCCCGGCGCGAGCGGGCCGAGGCCGAGCGGATCACGGCGAGTGTGAACGTGCGCATGCGCTCGGTCGACCAGCCGATCGGCGCGCTGTCCGGGGGCAACCAGCAGCGGGCGATCTTCGGCCGGGCCTTCGCCACCGAACCGCGCCTGCTGCTGCTGGACGAGCCCACGCGCGGCGTGGACGTCGGGGCCAAGGCCGAGATCTACGAGCTCATCGACCGGGCCGCCGAGCGCGGCATGGCCGTGCTGGTGGCGTCCTCCGAACTGGAGGAGCTGCTGTGGATCTGCCACCGGGTCGCGGTGCTGAACCACGGCCGGCTGGCGGCGGTGCTCGACCGGGCCGAGGCCACCAAGGAACGGATCATGACGGCCGCCGCCGGCAGCACCCCGGCCGTGCCGATGTCGCCGGACGTTCCGCGGCCGGACGCCCCGTTGCCGGACGCCCCGTTGCCGGACGTCTCGACGCCGAAAGCCTCGTCGCCGGACACCTCAGAACACGGAGACGCACCATGACAGTACAGAGCAGCAGCACCCTGACCCCCGAACAGGCGCCGCCGCGCGGCCAGCCGGCCGCCGCCCGGCTGCTGCGCAAGCTGGCCGAATCGCCCGAGGCCGGCGTCATCGTGGCCTGCGTGCTGGTCTTCGCGATCATCGCCGCCAACGCCCCGACCTACACCTCGGTCGGCAACCTGCAGGTGATGGGGCGCGACCTGGCGCAGGTCGGGATCCTGGCGGTGGGGGAGTCGGTGGTCATCCTGACCGGCGGCATCGACCTGTCGGTCGGCGCGCTGGCCGGGCTGGCCGGCATCCTGACCGCCTGGTTCAACGTCAACCAGGGCCTGCCGGCGCCGCTGGCGATCGTCCTGACCCTGGTGATCTGCGCGGCGGTCGGGCTGTGGCACGGGACCATGGTGACCCGGCTGAACGTGCCGCCGTTCGTGATCACACTGGTCACGTACACCATCGCCCAGGGCATGGCGCTGGCCATCACCACCGGCACCCCGATCAACGGCATCGACCCGCTGTTCAGCAACCTGAGCCAGTACTACATCGGCCGGGTGCCGGTGCCCGCGCTGTTCTTCCTCGGCGCGGTCGCGATCGCCTGGTTCGCCCTGGAGCGCACCTACGTCGGCCGCCAGATCTACGCCGTCGGCGGCAACAAGGAAGCGGCCCGCCTGGCGGGCATCCCCGTCGCCAGACGCGTCACCAGCGCCTACGTCTCCAGCGCCGTCCTGGCCGGGGTCGTCGGCGTGCTGGTGATCGGCCGGATGAACGTGGCCGACCCCTCGGTCGGCAGCGGCTGGGAGCTCACCGCGATCGCCGCGGCCGTGGTCGGGGGCGTGTCGCTGTTCGGCGGGGAGGGGCGCATGGTCGGCATCGCGGCCGGCGCCATCCTCCTGGAGTTCATCGCCAACGGCCTGCTCGCCCTGCACGTGAACACCTACTACCAGACCGTCGTGCAGGGCGCGGTGCTCGGCGCCGCGATCCTGCTCGACCGGCTGCGGGCCCGCTTCTTCGGCAGGATCCGGAGATGAGGCCCGCGGCGCCCTCCATCGGAACGAGCCACCCTTAAGGAGTTCAGATGCGAGTACTACCATCCCTCGCCGCCGCGGCCCTGCTCGTGGCCGGCGTCCTCACCACCGCGCCGACGGCGCGCGCCGCGACCACCGGGCCGTGCGACATCTACGCCTCCGGCGGGACCCCCTGCGTGGCCGCGCACAGCACGACCCGCGCACTGTACGGGTCCTACAACGGCGCGCTATACCAGGTACGGCGCGCCTCGGACAACGCCACGTCGACCATCGGCGTGACCTCGGCCGGCGGCTACGCCGACGCCGCCGCGCAGGACGCGTTCTGCTCCGGCACCACCTGCGTGATCACCGTGATCTACGACCAGTCCGGCCACGGCAACAACCTCACCGACGCCCCCGCCGGCGGAGCCGCGGGCGGCCCGGACACCCTCGCCACCGCCACCGCCGCCCCGGTGACCCTGAACGGCCACGAGGCCTACGGCGTCTACGTCGCCCCGGGCACCGGCTACCGCGACGACTCGACCACCGGCATCGCCACCGGCGACCAGGCCGAGGGCGAGTACGCCATCTTCGACGGCACCCACACCGACGGCGGCTGCTGCTTCGACTACGGCAACGCCGAGACCAGCAACGACGACACCGGCAACGGCCACATGGAGGCCATCTACTTCGGCACCATCAAAGTCTGGGGCTACGGCACCGGAAACGGCCCCTGGATCATGGCCGACATGGAGAACGGCCTGTACTCGGGCGTGAACGCGGGCTACAACGCCAACGATCCAAGCATCACCAACCGGTTCACCACCGCCATCATCAAGGGCACGGCCAACCAGTGGTCGATCCGAGGCGGCAACGCACAATCCGGCTCCCTGTCCACCTTCTACAGCGGCCCCAGACCGAACGTCTCGGGCTACAACCCGATGCACAAGGAAGGCGCGATCATCCTCGGCATCGGCGGCGACAACAGCAAAGGCTCGGCCGGAACCTTCTACGAGGGCGTGATGACCTCCGGCTACCCCTCGGACGCCACCGAGAACTCGGTCCAGTCCAACATCGTCGCCGCCGGCTACAGCGCCGGCACCACCGGCACGGCATCCGGCCCCCTGCACGCGGTCGGGGCCGGCAAGTGCCTGGACGTGCCGAACGGGACCACGACCGCCGGCACACAGGTACAGATCTACTCCTGCAACGGCCTGAGCCCGCAGAACTTCACCCATACCTCGTCGGGGCAGCTCACGGTCACCGACTCCGGCACCACCGACTGCCTGGACGCCAACGGGCAGGGGACCTCGGCGGGGACGAAGGTGATCATCTGGCCGTGCAACGGCCAGGCCAACCAGCAGTGGAACGTCAACGGCAACGGCACGGTCACCGGCGTGCAGTCGGGGCTGTGTCTGGACGTGACCGGGGCTTCCACGGCTGACGGCGCGTTGGTACAGCTGTGGACGTGCAACGGGCAGAGCAACCAGCAGTGGACGCTCGGCTGACACCTACGATGCCGGCGCGAGGACTGGCACGGTTTCGATCGGGCTTTCCACCCGCTCGGGCCGCAGCCCTCGCGCCAGGCTCACCGTCACCAGCACCGACGCCACCGCCATCACCGTCATCGCAGCACTTGGCGAGAAACACTGCGCCAGCACACCCGCGACCACCGCGCCGACCCCCTGCATCGTCAGCGTCCCCGAGGACTGGAGCCCCAGCGCCTGGCCGCTCAGCTCGTTCGGGGTCAGGGCCATGAGACGCTCCTGCAACAGCAGACTCGCGGCGTAGCCGATCGACGCGAGCATGACGGCCAGCGCCGCCACCGGGAGGGCCGGGTGGAAGGCGAACACCAGGTACGGGACCGCCAGCAGCAGCCGCAGCGGTGCGCCGAGGACCCGGCGCCAGCTCGCGGGCATGAAGCGCCCCGTCGCGATGTCGCCGAGCAGCATGCCGAACGCCGCGCACGCGAACAACGTGCCGGCGTGCCGCGGCGACAGCGACACGAACAGCGACTCGCAGCCCACGATCAAACCGTTCGGCACCCACAGCGCCAGGAACACATAGCGGCGCGGGACCGAGGACCACAGCACCGCGTTGTTGCGCCAGGTCTGGGCTACCGAAGGCCGCCCCGAGGCCCGCTGCGGCCGGGCGCTGAGC
Organism: Catenulispora sp. GP43; assembly: GCF_041260665.1. NCBI lineage: Bacteria > Bacillati > Actinomycetota > Actinomycetes > Catenulisporales > Catenulisporaceae > Catenulispora > Catenulispora sp. GP43. The sequence continues at coordinate 140,323 of NZ_JBGCCT010000013.1, forward strand.
CCGAACCGCGCCCCGACCGCCGCCGTGAGATACAACCCGGCGCCGACCAGCAGCGTCACGCGCGGCGACAGCGCTGTCAGCAATACGCCGCCGAGGCCGCCTCCGCCCAGGTGGAGGTCTCCCACGGCGGCCCGCTACCGCCGCTGCTGCACCGCACCGACCTGGCCACCCGCCTGGCTGACGTCCTGGCCCGGGTCTGGACCCACACTGTCGCGCCGACGTGGGAGCGTCGCCGCCGCCTGATGGAAGCCGACATCGTCTCCCGCACCGCGCACCTGAGCCAAGGCGGCTGGGCGGCGGCCCTGAACGACATGCGCCCCGGCATGCGCTGGCTCGGCGACGGCACCCTGCAGATCAACCTCCACAACTACCCACCCCGCCACATCGCCGGCGCGCGCCTGTACTTCGCCCCGGTGACCCCCGGCATGGGCTGGGTCGCCTGGGACAAGGTCCCCGACTACGCGATCGTCTACCCCTGCACCGGCGCCCTGGCCGACGCCGGCACGACAGCGCCCTCCCAGCCGCTGTGTCGCGAACTGCCTGGCAAACGCTCCCCGTAATGGGGAACCGTCCCGGCTTCAGAAAAGATTTGTCACCGCGCTTCTCCGCCCCTTGGGGGTACGGCCCGTGGATCGTGGATGAACCGTTCCGGAAAGTCGCCGCTCTGCTCGATAAGGAACTGGTAGCGCGCTTCGAATGCGGCTCGCGCTTCGGGTAGGACGATTTTGCGGTTCCAGTCCGTGACTGCTTTACGCCGGTTTTCGGCCATGAGGTCGCCGTAGGGTCGCTCGGCGTTCTCCCACCACCACAGGTGCATGAACGGGCCGATGAAGTGGGAGCAGCCGTCGGCCGAGGAGACGATGCGTACTTCGATCGGCGCCGTTGTCAGATCGGCTCCGGCTGACATGTCGATGAGTTCGGCGTAGGAGACAGCTCGGTCGACGAACTTCGCTGGAAAGCCCAGGTTGGTGAGTTCTCTGCGGCCTGCGATGAGGGTTGCCTGATCCTGCCGGTCTCGGTCGGGTTCCACTGTTTTGCCGTAGTCGTGGAGCCAGACCAGGACCTCCACCAGGGATCGGTCCGCCTGGGGGTGATGCTCGACCAGCTCGAGGGCCAGCTTCTCAACGATTTCGAGGTGATAGCGGACATACCACGCGTGGTGCACGAAGCCAGGCTGGGAGGCGGACCGGATGCTGGCCGCTCGGAAGGCGGCCACTAGCATCCGGCTGCGCGGCATATCGTCCGTAGTCAAGTTCCCGCCCCCTGGTGCAGTCTGTCACGGAGGAGGGTAAGGCGGTCGCGGACTTCGTCCGAGGTGAAGCGTGGAGAGTCGACGACGACTCCAGTCTGCTTGAAGCTGGATGCGGTGTATAAATCCGCCGTATCGCGCGTCGGTGCGAGCTCCAAGGCGAGGGTCGCCGTGTACCCGTTCTCGGGGACGACGACTCGGTGGATCTCTTGCGCCGATAGAGAGTACGTTCCGCCTTCCGCGACACGGATGGCATCCAATTGGGTCAAGGTCGCGCAGCCGACGAATGCGAAGGTACTACCGACCTCGGGCGTGTACGGGGTCTGGACGTAGCGCATGAACTCGCCGGTCTGCTTGTGGGCCACGGCGTAGTTGTAGTTCGCCAAGGCACCGCAGAGGACACGGGATACGAAGGCCCATCGGTGGTTGTGCGCGTCCGGGTCGCTTTGGGCGCCAGCGGTCCCGGGCCAAATGTGCAGCCGGAGCCGGACGTCAGATCCCGGTAAGCGCGAAAAGCTGATCTTGTCGAAGCCGTTCGCGTGCCGGTACGACTGCGCGGCCATGATCGAGAGCAATCTATGGTTGGGCTGGTCGAGACAGCTGTTGATGAGCTCGGCCCCGTCGATGTCGGCTAGTACCCCTGAGACGTCGCGCTGAGCCCTGCTCGCGGAGGCGGTCACCAGCCTACGCAATACCCTGAGATGATATGGCGTGGCGTTCGACGTCACGACGCCGCACCCCCGACGGCCTGTACGGGCGCCAGGACCTGCGTGGTTCCTTCTTCCCACAGGGCTTCGGCCTGGTATCGGTAGCACTCGAACCACTCGCCGTCCGCCATGGTCAGGTGGAACATCGGCCTGGACTCGCCGGGCAGGCGGAAGCTGTAGAGCTGTACGTACAGTGCCGCGCTGGGCGTCCCCACGTCGAGATAGTTGAGTCCGAACTTCAACGCAAACCGCGTGGTGCGCACTTCCAGCCCGCCGGGGTTGTTCGCCGCCATGGCGGTCGCCGCGAGGGAGCGGAGTTTGCCGAGAGTCTGGCGAATGTCGTGGCGGATGTCCTCTGTGCTGGGCTTGCTGGCTTGCCCCTGGGTGGTGATCGAGGCCTCGTCAGCATCGACGTTAACCATCAGGACCCGGATGTGGCCGCCGCGGCGGAGGGTGCGTTCAAAGGCGGCATATGAAGACTCAATGGTCCGGCTCATGCTGATCCCGATCAGGTAAACCTCGTCCGACGCCTCCCGCCGGGCCGACAGCTCAGCGGGGAAGTCGTCGAGGAGTTCAGGACCGCGCTTGGTCGCCGCGCCGGCGCGGTCAACCGCCGCGCGGGTTGCCAGGATGTTGTACGCCATGACGGCGAGGACTGCGAGAAGAAGGCTGGAGATCTTCGCGGTCGAGATGACGTCGAACAGGGACAGCGCACTGACTACGGCGGCCAAGCCGATCGTCAGGTAGACATCGAAGTCCTTGCCCTCACGCAGGTCGTCCAACAGACGCTTGAACCCCGCCATGACGCCCTCCCCTGAACGCCGCCAGATACTCGCAGCCTACGAAAGCACCCGGGACTGGTCCATAGCTGCGACGAGGCTGGCGTATAGCCGATGAACGCGGACACCCGCCGGTGCAGACGCCGCGCGAGCTGGAGGCAGCCCGTGGAACTCGGGCTGTTTGGCAGTCAGACCTCCACAGGGACACGACCTGTCAGTACGCGACATCACGCATTCAAACTCAGTAGTCAAGCGACCAGAGGTTATAAATCGTCACGCCGGACGGGGTGTGGATGGCGTCGCAGGCATAGGAGGTCCAGCCTAAATGCGATACACCGTAGCGTCCATCGGCCTGGCAGGCAGCCAGACTGTAGTAGAGGTTCTGCTCCTGCCATACGTTCGCCGAAGCTGATTCGGCGCCTGTGAACAGTGCTGCGGCGACAGCTGTTCCGATCAGTGCGGCCGCCACAGACCGCCTTTTGAGTATTCCCATGGCATCTCTCCCATTCCGAAAGGGATCTTGGAGGGAAACAGTATGTTGCGATGAATGCCTGGGCAACGCCGGAGGTACAGGAATAATCTGTGGCTCCGGCGGCAACCTTTTGATCAGTCTGGCAGGTTCCCGATGGACTGTGCCCAGCCCCGAAACCCACCCTCGGGCGCGGTCCGGCAGTAGCGGCGGAACAGCTCTCGGCTTTCCCGCCGCAGGATGCCGCTGGTCATCGCCGGCGCGGCATAGCCGGGAAGGTCCAAGCTGGCCGGCTGCCAGTGGGGTGCGATCGCCGAGGCGCCGTCGGCCGGGGACTCCAGCGCGTAGTAGATCTCTGCGACGCCCAGCGTCATCGCCGCGCCGAAGCACATGACGCACGGCTCCAGGTTCACGGCCAGCCGCAACGGCTGCGGCCTGCGCGCCCATCCCAGTCGCTCATCGGCCTGCACCATCGCCAGCAGATCGGCATGGACCAGGCGCCGACTCTGTCCGCGGTCCTGGGTGTAGGCGCGGCCGAGGATCTGGTCGCCCATCACCACCACCGCGCCGATCGGCAGTTCGCCGGCGTCCAGCCCGTCCTCGGCGGTCTCGATCGCGGCCTGGACCATCTGTTCGGGGGTCATCGGCGCACCGTATCGGAGGCGGCTGCGGGTGGGGGCATGGATAACAGGCCCCAAGCGCGTTGAACCCGAACCACCCGCCGCCGATCAGCCCGCAACCGCTCACACACCCCTCGGCCGACTCCGCAGCTCGACCTCGTCCAGCCCCACCTCGTGCTCCTTCCGGCACGCCACCGTCACCTCGACGCTCTCCCCGCACCCGATGTGCGCGATGTCCGCCTCCGCCGGTCCGCCGGCGTGCTTCTGTCCCCACCGGAACAGCGCGAACATCGCGGGCATCAGGTCGCGGCCGGACTCGGTGAGGCGGTACTCCGCGCGGGTGCGGCCGCCGGGGTCGCGGTAGGGGTGGCGCGACAGTAGTCCTGCTTCGGCCAGGGCTTTGAGGTTCGCCGAGGCGGTGGCCGGGGCCATGCCGACGCGGTGGGCGAAGTCGTCGAAGCGGGTGGTGCCGTAGAACGCCTCGCGCATGATCAGCATCGAGGTGCGGCTGCCGATCACGGCCATCGCCTTCTCGACCGGGCAGTTGCCGATCGGGGACCAGGTCGTGCGGTCGTCCAGGGGCGGGTGGAGCTCCATGTGACTCATGGGGCGCCGGCCTCCTTCGAGTTGACTTCAGTTGACCATAGTCAGATGCTACGGTGAAAGCAGCTCACTTCAGTTTACCGAAGTATCCGATGGGAGCCCGTCATGAAGCTCGAGAACAGCGTGGTCCTGGTCACCGGCGCGACCGGCGGCCTGGGGCAGGAGTTCGTCGGCCAGGCGCTGGAGCGCGGCGCCGCCAAGGTCTACGCCGCCGCGCGCCGTGACCGCGACTGGGGCGATCCGCGCGTCGTCCCGATCCGGCTCGACGTCGCCGACCCCGCCGCGATCGACGCCGCCGCGGCCGCCGCGCGCGACGTCACCGTGCTCGTCAACAACGCCGGCATCAGCGGCCCGCGCTCGCTGCTCAGCGGCGATCTGCGGGAGATCCGCCAGACCTTCGAGACCAACGTCTTCGGCCCGCTGGAGCTGGTCCGGGCCTTCGCGCCGATTCTGGCCGGCAACGGCGGCGGCGCCGTCGTGGACATCCACTCGGTCCTGAGCTGGCTCGCCACGCCCGGCGTCTACAGCTCCAGCAAGGCGGCGTTCTGGGGCCTGACCAACTCCCTGCGTCTGGAGCTGGCCGCGCAGGGCACGCAGGTCCTCGGCGCGCACTTCGCCTACGTCGACACCCCGATGACCGCGCACCTGGACGGCGTCGACAAGTCAGCGCCCGACGACATCGCCCGCCGGATCCTGGACGCCCTGGAAGCCGGGAGCAGCGAGGTCTTCGCAGATGCCACCACCGAATCCGTTCGCGCCGGCCTCGCCGGTCTGACCAGCGGCACCTTCGCCTGACCGGGATTGAACAGGGATGCGGCCGGACCTGGCCGCCTCAGTCGGCCGAGCCGTCCGGGGCGCGTTCGACGACCCCTTCCACACCGGCGTGCTGGTCCTGCTGGTCCTGCTGGTCCTGCTGGTCCGCCGCCGACCCGCGGCCTGGCAGGGCCGCCGCCCGCTGGACGGCCAGCGGCACCGCCACCCCGTGCAGCACCAGGCTCCCCAGCAGCACGATCGTCATCGTGCTCAGCGCCAGATCGGAATCCTCGTCCCGGACGGCGTTGTAGGCCAGGAGCCCGAACACGATCGAGGTGGTGCCGCGCGGCCCGACCAGGCCGAGCAGCGTGCGGTCCAGGAACGTCGCGCCGGTGCCGAGCATCGCCAGGTACACCGGGACCATCCGCATGAGCGTCAGTGCCAGGACGCTGTACAGGATCACGTCGCCAGGCACGCCGATCTGGAACACCAGCACCGCGACCGCGCCGAAGACGAACCACACGATCAGCGCCGAGACGGTGCCCAGTGCGTCGACGGTGGAGAACTCGGATTCGGAAAGGTGTACGTCGTTGGCGCGGAACCCGACGCGTCCGCGCTTGTAGGCGATACCGGCCAGGAACGCGGCGACGAAGCCGTTGCCGCCGACATACACCGCGATCGAGTAGGTGACGATCGGCAGCAGCAGCGTGGCGATGCCCACCGACTCCGGACTCGACCAGCCCACCCGCTCCGACCAGCGCAGCGCCGCACCGGTGACCGCGCCGAGCCCGACGCCGACGAGCACGGCGTACAGCGCGGCCGGCAGCGCCTGCCGCACCGCCTCCTCCGGCGAACCGCCGTGCCCGGATTCGCCGATCAGCAAGATGGCGAAGGCGAACGCGGGGGAGAACAGCCCGTCGTTGTATCCGCTCTCGATCGCCAGGACGTGCCGCACCCACAGCGGCACATTGCGGTCCTTGAGCAGGTGCGGCGCCGAGGCGAAGTCCAGCGGCAGCACGACGCAGGCGATGACGAAGACCACGGCCCACGAGTGCGTCGGCAGCAGCGGCAGTCCGAGGACGAAGGCGAAAGCCACCGTCAGCGGCAGCGCGACGAACAGCAGCCGGATGACCGCGCCCCGCTCGCCGGCCAGGAAGCCCCCGCGCACCACGGTGGCGTCCACGAACAGCAGCACGGCCAGCACGAGCTCGACGATCCGCTCGGCCAGGTGCGTGTCCAGGCGCTCGGCGAAGCCGGTCCCGCCGGCCAGCCCCGCGACGACCCCGCCGGCCACCATGAACAGCGGGCCGTTGACCTGCCACCGGGCCAGTCTGCGGGCGGCGAACGTCCAGGCCAGCATCACGGCCAGGCTGGACACGATCAGGGGCAGCATACCATGAGGTTACTGACATATGGGGCGAATCAGGGCGCAGGAAGGGGAAGGCGAGCGTGTCCCCTCATCGACACGCTCGCCTTCCCGGGTGTTCCGTCAGCTCAGCGGCAGGGCTGGAATGTCTTGTCGTCCAGGTTGATGTCGAACCGCACGCCGTTGAAGTCGTTGGCGTTGTCCTTGGAACAGAACGACGACGTCGCCAGCTTGTACTCGGCCTGGAACACCGGCTTGCCGGCGGCCACGTACTGGTCGTAGCCGTAGTCGCCGTTCTGCGCGGTGGTGCACTCCTTGTACTGGTTGCACTGCTCGTTCAGGGCGCCGTCGAAGTAGGGCAGCAGTTGTGGGATCTGCTCATCATCGTTCTTCTGCAGCACGCTCAGGCCGCGGGCGTGCGAGTCGTCGGCCAGCGTGGCGTTGAAGTAGAGCTGGTCGGCGGCGGTCAGCGGGAATCCGGTGCTGTTGGTGTAGCCGTCGACGTTGTCGAGCTCGACCATGTCGAAGCCCTTCTGCTTGCACATGTCCAGCCGGGCGTCCATGATCGTGCGCAGCACGCTGTGGGACTTCTGGATCTCGCGGACGTCCAGCCACTTCTCGCCGGGCCATCCGTTGCCGCTGCCCAGCACCGAGGACGGGAACTGCGAAGCGTCCGGGCGCCAGTTCTCGTACGTTCCGGCGGACAGGTAGCAGACCGCCTTGATCCCCGCGGAGTGCAGGGCGGAGACGTTCGCGGCCGTGTTGTTGAAGCCGTCCACGTCGTACATCTGCACGTTGCGGAACGGTGCGCTGGGCACCGTGGACAGCACCCAGTTCCAGGACGTATGCACGTTCGGCTGCCAGCAGCCGTTGCAGGCGACCGGGCTCGGCAGCGCGGGGGTGGCCGACGCGGCCGGGGCCAGCGCGACGGTCGCCGCGGCGGCCAGGGCGACGCCGGCCGCCGACGCGGCGAGGCGCTTGGCCGATGGAGTCAGGGTCATGATTCCTCCTCGAGATGTGGCTGTTCTCGTGTTGTGGGCCGTTTTTTAGCAGCGGCGTCGCGGCAGCGTCGAGCAGTGGACGCCAAACGCGCAGCCCGCGTGAGCGACTGGGCCCAATCGCGCATGCCGGCTGAGTTTTCGTTGACGGCGCCCAGTGCGATGCCCACGCTCTGGGCGGTATGAAGTCACATGTTCTGGCCCTCGCGGCGTTGTCCGCGCTGGTCCTGCCATCTGCCGCGCTGTCGGCGCCCGCGCACGCGGCCGGCACCTCCACGGCCGGCACTTCCACTTTCTACGTCGCACCGAGCGGCTCGGACTCCTCCAGCGGTACGCAGGCTGCGCCGTTCGCCACGATTCAGCACGCTGTCACCGCGCTGTCCGGCGGCGGCGGTACGGTCGTGGTGCGTGGCGGGACCTACGCGCAGCGCTTCAGCCTGCACGGCGTCACCGGCGTCACCGTCACTGCGGCCCCCGGCGAACACCCCGTCCTGGACGGCTCCACGCTGAAGGTCCCGACCGGCCGCTCGGCGATGGTGGACATCGCCGACAGCACGGCGGTCGCCGTCCGGGGCCTGGAGATCACCGGCTACCGCACCGCCGCCATCGACGCTATGCCGATCGGCATCTACGTCCACGGCGGCGACACCGGCGTCACGATAGCCGCCGACCACGTGCACGCCATGGGCAACGACAACGGCACGCTGGGCAGCATGGAGATGAACGCGCACGGCATCGCCGCCTACGGCGACTCCCCGACGCGGTCCATCAGCGGCCTGACCATCGACGGCAACGAGGTGGACCACCTCAAGCTCGGCGCGAGCGAGTCGGTCGTGGTCAACGGCAACGTCGACGGCTGGCGCATCGCCGGCAACCGGATCCACGACGACAACAACATCGGCATCGACGCCATCGGCTTCGAACCGACGCTGCCGCCGGCCTACCGCTACACCGACCTCAACCGTGCTCGCAACGGCGTGATCAGCGGGAACACCGTGGAAAACATCATCTCCGCCGGCAACCCCGCGTACTGGTCCTCCAGCGGCTGGTGCAACTGCGCCGACGGGGTGTACGTCGACGGCGGCACCCACATCGACATCGCCGGCAACACCGCGCACGCCGACGACATCGGCATCGAGGTGGCCGCCGAGAACGCCCGCGGCGCCGCCGACCACGTCACCGTCGAGGGCAACACGGTCAGCGACAGCCGCTACGTCGGCATCACCACCGGCGGCTACTGCGACGGCGGCCAGGACTGCGGGGGAGTGCAGACCGGGAAGTCCTTCGCGAACACCTTCACCGGCAACACTTTGCGCAACGACAACACCGACCACGACGGCTCGCCGGAGTTCCTGATCCAGTTCCACGAAAGCGGCAACACGATCACCGGCAACACGATCTGCGCCGCCGGCCCCGGTACCCTGCTGATCGGCACCGTCGCGCGTTCGACCTCCGGGCAGGGGGACGTCGTTGACGGCAACCGTTACTCGGCTGCGGCGGCGGGCGCGGACACCGCGCAGTGGGGCTGGCACGGCACGACCTACACCGGGTTCGCCGCCTACCGCTCCGCCACCGGTTTGGACGCGCACAGCGCCTTCTCAGGGACCTGCTGAGCTAAGTACTTTCACCGGTTTCACCGGCAGCCCGGTCGCCGGGCTGCCGGTCCACGACCATGCGCTCCCGTTAACGCCAGCGTTCATCCCGATGCCGTGCCAGGATCGGGGGAACTCATGACGATCGACAAGGAGCCATGCGGTGAGGCGCGGTACGAACCTGGCCCACGAGGAAGCGCGTGAGCGCGCGGCGCTGGTGGACGTTCAGTCCTACGAGGTGAGTCTGGACTGGTCGGGGGCCCCCGATCCGGAGGCCGCGACATATCCGTCGGAAACGGTGGTGGTGTTCACCGCGCGGACCCCCGGCGCGTCGACCTTCATCGACCTGATCGCCCCGAACGTCCGCGCGATCAGGTTCAACGGCCGGGACCTGGATCCCGCCGAGGCGTTCCAGGACAGCCGGATCGCGCTGACGGACCTGCGGACGGAGAACGTGCTGCGGGTGGTCGCCGACTGCGCGTACATGAACACCGGCGAGGGTCTGCACCGGATGTTCGATCCGGTGGACGGCGAGGTGTACCTGTACACGCAGTTCGCCTCACCGGACTCGCGGCGGGCGTTCGCGGTGTTCGAGCAGCCGGACTTGAAGGCCACCTTCGCCTTCACGGTGCGGGCGCCGGAGACGTGGCAGGTCTTCTCTAACTCGCCTACGCCGGAGTCGCAGTCGCAGTCGGAGCCGCACTCGCACGGGGACGGCGCCGCGGTGTGGGTCTTCGAGCCGACGCCGCGGATCTCGTCGTACGTCACGGCCGTGGCCGGCGGGAAGTACCACGTCGCGCGTTCGGAGCACACCACCAAGCGCGGGCAGAAGATCCCGCTGGCGGTGGCGGTGCGGGCATCGCTGGCCGAGTACCTGCGTCCGGAGGAGATCTTCGAGGTCACCGGGCAGGGGTTCGACTTCTTCACCGAGAAGTTCGACCGCGACTATCCGTTCGGGAAGTACGACCAGTTGTTCGTGCCGGAGTTCAACTTCGGTGCGATGGAGAATCCCGGGTGTGTCACGTTCCGCGAGGAGTTCATCTTCCGGTCGAAGGTCACGGCCATCTCGTACGAGACGCGCGCCGAGGTCATCCTGCATGAGATGGCGCATATGTGGTTCGGTGACCTGGTCACCATGCAGTGGTGGAACGACCTCTGGCTGAACGAGTCGTTCGCCACCTTCAGTGCTTTTTACGCGCAGGTCGCCTCGACCCGTTTCAAGGACGCGTGGACGACGTTCGCCAACGCCAACAAGACTCGGGGCTACCGCCAGGACCAGTTGCCCAGCACGCACCCGATCGTCGCGGAGATCCGCAACCTCGAGGACGTGAAGGGCAATATCGACGACATCACCTATGCCAAGGGTGCTTCGGTTCTGAAGCAGCTGGTGGCCTGGGTCGGTGACGAGCAGTTCTTCGAGGGGCTGCGTCGATACTTCGAACGGCACGCCTGGGGCAACACCACGTTGGCCGACCTGCTCGCCGCGCTTGAGGAGAGCTCCGGCCGCGACCTGAGGGCATGGTCGGAGCTCTGGTTGGAGACCGCTGGTCCGAACACTCTGCGGCCGGTGTATGAGGTCGATGACGCGGGCAACTTCACCTCTTTCGCCGTTGAGCAGGAGGGCTTCTCCGAGCAGTTCCCGACGCTGCGTCCGCACCGTTTGGCGATCGGTTTGTACAACATGGTCGAGGGCGCGTTGGTGCGTACCGACCGGGTGGAGCTGGACGTCACCGGCGCCCGCACCGACGTGGCCGACCTGGTCGGCAAGGCCCGCCCGGCGCTGGTGCTGCTCAACGACGACGACCTCACCTTTGCCAAGATCCGCCTGGACGAGCATTCAATGGCGACGTTGGCGGAGCATGTCGGTGATTTCGCCGAGTCGCTGCCGCGGACCCTGTGCTGGGGCGCTGCCTGGGACATGCTGCGCAACGCCGAGCTGGCCGCGCGCGACTACCTCAAGCTGGTGCTGAGCGGGATCGGCCGGGAGTCCGACATCGGCGTGGCGCAGCTGCTGCAGCGGCAGGCCAAGTCCGCGGTGGAGCTGTTCGCCGACCCGGCGTGGCGCCCGACCGGCCAGGCGCTGGTGGCCGACGCCTCCTGGGAGCACCTGAAGGCCGCCGAGCCCGGTTCGGACTTCCAGCTCGCCTGGGTCCGCTCCTTCGCCGAGAATGCGGCCACTGATGAGCAGCTGGCGTCCATTGCCGCCCTGCTGGAGGGCTCGATAGTGCTCGACGGCCTGACGGTCGACACCGAGCTGCGCTGGACCCTGCTGATGGCCCTGGTGGTCGGCGGCAAGGCGGACGTCCCGGAGATCGAGGCCGAGCTGGAGCGCGACAAGACCGCCACCGGCGAGCGCTACGCCCTCCGCTCCCGCGCCGCACGGCCGACCGCCGAGGCCAAGGCCGAGGCGTGGGCGTCGGTCGTGGACGGGGACACCCTGGCCAACCACACCGTGGCCTCGGTCATCGCAGGCTTCCAATCGGTCCCGGCCGACAAGCGCGAGGAACTACTCAAGCCGTACCTCGCGACGTACTTCACGGTGCTGGAAGGCATCTGGGAATCCCGCACCCACGAGATCGCCGCCCAGATCGCCACCGGCCTGTACCCGGCCTCCGCGATCGAGCAGGCCACCCTGGACGCCACCGACGCCTGGCTGGCCGCGCGACAGCCGGCGCCGGCCCTGCGGCGGCTGGTCATCGAGGCCGCGGACACGGTCACGCGGGGTTTGCAGGCGCAGGCTGTGGACCGGGCCGCAGGGTGCTGAGCGGGAATTCTGATGTCTGAGCACCAGCGGTTGTCCCGGTCGTCGTTCCGGCGCCTCCACCCGATGTCGCGGCCTCGACCGATGCCCCTTGTGCCGGACCGGATCTGGTCCGACGACGACTGGGACCGGATCCAGGCCGGGTACCGCGCTCGGGACATGGACGAGAAGTGGAACGTGTTCGCCGAGGAGGACGTCGTCTACCTGCACCGCAGCTGGACGGGCTTCGGAGTCTACGCAGCGACGTTCGGCGCGGCGGAGGGCGGCGGCCGTCGGATCACCGAGGCCGTGGCCGAGGGCGACCGCGAGCGTCACCGCCCGGTGGACGACGAGTACGACTGCGTCATGCTCGAGATCGTGCTGAGTGCGATCGTGCTCGGCGAACCCGCGCAGGAGGCCCGTGAGCGTCTCGTCGCCCTGACTCGGAGGGCCGCGGGCGGGGCGAACGTCCCGGCCGGGGTCCTTCAGCACTCGGCGGTCGGCCTGCGGTCGGAACCTGTGAGGCCGCAGCCGGAGCGGCCATGACCGAACCAGCGCGATGGCCCGGCAGCCCGCTGCGCACCGAGAGCACTATCTGCGCCTGACCGTCTGCGCCATCAGCGCCTGACCGCCTGGGCCACGATCGCTCGCCGCACCATCCCGCTGCCGGCCGCCGCTCCTGCGCCGCAGTACCTGCCCGCCGCTCGCCGCCGCCCAGCCCGCCGCCCCAGCCCGCCGCCCGCCGAGAGCCCTCACCGCCGCACCGGCTCCGCGATCCGCACCGCCACCCCCTGCGCCGCGATCGCCTGCAGCTCCGCCGGATCGGCGCTCGTGTCCGTCACCAGCTGGTCGATCGCGTCCAGTCCGACCACGTGTGCCAGGTGCGTGCGGCCGATCTTCGAGCCGTCGGCGACCACCACGACGCGGCGGGCGCGGCCGATGATCACCGCGTTGGTGTGCGCCTCGACCTCGTCGTGGGTGGACAGGCCGCTGGCGGCGCTGATGCCGTCGATGCCTATGAACGCCGTGTCCACGTTGAAGCGGCCGACGATGGTCTCGGCCCAGGGGCCGACCATCTCGTAGGAGTTGGAGCGGGCCACGCCGCCGGTGACCACCAGTTTCACCTTCGGGCGGTTGACCAGGATGCCGGCGATGTTCAGGGCGTTGGTCACCACCGTCAGCTCGGTGCGGGTGGCCAGGAGCCGGGCCACCTCGCTGGTGGTGGTGCCGCCGTTGACCGCCACCACGTGGCGGCCCGGGGCCAGGGCTCGCAGGGCCATGCGCGCGATGGCCTGTTTGGCCGCGCGGCCGTGGTTGTCGCGGTAGCGGACCGGCAGTTCGTACGCGACGTCGCGGCCGACCGCGCCGCCGCGGGTGCGGACCAGCAGGTTCTGGTCGTCCAGCAGGGTCAGGTCGCGGCGGATGGTGGCCACGGAGACGCCGAGTTCGCGCGCCGCGGTGGCGACGTCCACGCTGCCGCCGTAGGCCAGCCGGTCCAGGATCGCGGTGACGCGGTCGGAACGGTGCATGGTCGGGATGTGCTTGCTGTGATGATCGGACATCAGCGGGCATCGATGAGGCTCACGGTGAGCTCCACAGTGCTGGTGGGCACGACCCCGCCTCGGAAGCCGCGCGGCGATGCGCACGCGGTCCTGGCGACTCGGTCCGGGCTCGCGGCGGACGCGCCGACATACCGGATGGGCGTACCTCTGACGTCGCGTTTGCACGGCGACTGCCCCCGATGCTACGCGTGCGCCCGGATGCTGCCAAGAACTTGCTCAACGCGCGACGTTGCGTGCGTCTGCGAGCATCCCCGGTGAGCGAAACGTGCGTGGATCTTGTGAGTTCGGTGTGCGGGGTTCTTGAATGACGGAACTCTTCCGTCCCCGTTCCCTCCGTCTTCTCCGCCTGGGAGGCCTCCCGTGCACCCAAGAACGACACGCACACTCCGCTCGGCAGCCGCGGCCGTCACCGTCGCCGCGCTGGCGCTGACCGCCGGCTGCTCGTCGTCGTCCTCCTCCAAGGCGGCCGCGGATCCGGCCAAGCCGGTCACCATCACCGTGTGGACCGGGCAGGACGTCGCCCCCGAGAAGCTCCTGGAGGGCCTGGCCAAGCAGTTCCACCAGTCCCACCCGAACGTCACCGTCGACATCTCGCCCGGCGCGCCGACCACCGACCAGCTGCTGCCGAAGCTGACCGCCGCCTTCACCAGCGGCACCTACCCGGACATCTCGTACAACTTCGGCAGCTGGGCCACGCAGATGCAGCTGTCCGGCCGCACCCTGGACATCACCGACAAGGTCAAGGACCCGTCGGTGAAGTGGGAGGAGTTCCCGCCGGCGGCCCGGCAGACCGCCACGCCCAACGGCCATGTGATCGGCTTCCCGGCGGTCGTGGACAACCTGGCCCTGATGTACAACAAGAAGCTGTTCCAGGCCGCGGGCATCCCCGAGCCCACGAACAACTGGACCTGGGACGATTTCCGCGCTGCGGCCAAGAAGCTCACCGACCCGGCCAAGAACATATACGGCACCGCCTATTCGGTCTCCGGCACCGAGGACACAACCTGGCACTTCTGGCCGCTGCTGTGGCAGAAGGGCGGCAGCGTCCTGAACTCCGACAACACCAAGTCCGCCTTCGACTCCGACGCCGGCGTGGCCGCGCTGACGTTCCTGCAGCAGATGGCCGTGACCGACAAGTCCGTGTACCTCTCGCAGGACGACCAGAAGTACGCCGACCTGTTCAAGTCCGGCCTGATCGGCATGATCATGAGCGGGCCCTGGCAGCTGTCCGACAACGTCGCTGCCAACCTCGACTACGGCGTCACCTACCTGCCGTCCTTCGACGGCGACAACCACCAGACGATCTCCGGCCCCGACATCTGGACCCTGTACGACCACCACGACGCGAACCGCGCCTACTGGTCCTACCAGTTCGCGCAGTGGCTGACCTCGCAGGAGACCGACCCGCAGTTCAACCTGGCCACCGGCAACCTGCCGCTGCGCAGCAGCGAGGCCACCAGCCAGGAGTTCCAGGCCTACGCCAAGCAGTACCCCGGCGCGCAGACCCTCTTCGACAACCTGAAGAACGCCACCACCGCCCGGCCGACCGTCCCCGGCTACGTCGGCCTGTCCCAGGCCGTCGGGCAGGCGATCGCCAAGGTGCTGCAAGGGCAGGGCGATCCCAAGTCGGCGTTGCAGGACGCGGCCAAGGCCGCCGACGTCGCGCTGGCGCAAGCGGACTGAGGCGCGCCGATGAAACACGGAATCCTGATCTCCGACCACGAGAAGGCCGGGGGAGGCGCTCGGCGGCGGAACGCCCCGGTCGCAGACATCGACGATGGAGCGGCCCCCGCCAAGCCCAAGTGGACCGCGCGCCGCCGGCGCGTCATGGCCAACCTCACCGGCTGGTCCTTCGCCGCCCCGGCCACCCTGATCATCCTGGGCCTGACCCTGTTCCCCGCGGCCTGGGCCTTCCTGATCTCCCGCGAGCACTGGAACGGCATCACCCCGGCGCGCCAGATCGGCTGGGACAACTACCGCCTGATGGTGCAGGACCCGGACTTCAAGTCGGCCGTGAACCACACCGTGCTGTTCACTGTCCTGTACGTCCCGGTGGTGCTGGTCCTGGGCATGTTTTTGGCGATCGCGCTGAACCGCGGGATCCGCTTCATCGCGTTCTACCGCACCGCGCTGTTCGTGCCCCTGGTCGTCTCGGCCGCCGCCACCGGCATCCTGGCGAACTTCGTGTTCGACCAGCAGTTCGGCCTGGCGAACAACCTGCTGCGGGTGCTGCACCTGCCGCAGCAGGGGTTCCTGGCCGACCGGCACGAGGTCATGTGGGTCATAGCCCTGATCTACCTGTGGACCGACCTGGCGTTCTCGGTGATCGTCTACCTGGCCGCGCTCCAGGACATCCCGACCGACTGCCTGGAGGCCGCGCGCATCGACGGCGCCAACCGCTGGCAGCAGTTCCGGCACGTGATCCTGCCGAGCCTGGCGCCGGTCACGGTGTTCGTCGGCGTCTGGGAGACCATCTCGGTGCTGCAGATCTTCGAGCTGGTCCTGACCACCACGCACGGCGGGCCATTGGGCGCCAGCCAGACCATCGTCTACTTCATCTACAACCAGGCGTTCAACCTTTCCCGCTACGGATACGGATCGGCGGCCGCCTACACGCTGTTCGGCGCCACCCTGATCATCACCCTGGGACTGTTCGCGTACGCCCGGCGCAGCAAGATCGAGGCCTTCTGATGACGCGCAAGTTCAGCCGCTGGCATCTGCTCCTGATGCCGCTGTCCCTGGTGTTCCTGCTGCCGCTGGCACAGATGCTGCTGGCCTCGTTCACCTCGAACGCGGACATCAACCGCTTCCCGCCCCGGTTCTTCCCCTCCGCGCTGCACATCAGCGGCTACGTGCGGCTGTTCCGCGACGCGCCGGTCGGGCGGTGGATGCTGAACTCCGCGATCGTCTCGGGCATCGCGATCGTCAGCCACCTGATCCTGTGCTCCCTCGGCGGCTACGCCTATGCGCGGCTGTCCTTCCGGGGGCGGACCGTGGCGTTCGTGACGCTGGTGGCCACGATCATGATCCCGACGCAGATGCTGATGATCCCCACCTACTTCATGTTCACCCACCTGGGGCTCATCGACACCCTCGGCGCGGCGTTCGTGCCCTTCCTGACCTCGGCGTTCGGCGTGTTCCTGATGCGGCAGTTCTTCCTGTCCCTGCCCAAGGACCTGGAGGAGGCCGGCCGGATCGACGGGCTGACCACCTTCGGGGTGTTCTTCCGCATCGTGCTGCCGCTGGCCCGGCCGGCGCTGGCCACCCTGGCCGTGTTCACGCTGCTCAACTCCTGGAACGACCTGCTGTGGCCGCTGATCGCGATCAACGACCCGTCGAAGTTCACCATCCAGCTCGGGCTGATCAACTTCCAGGGCGCGCACCACATCGACTGGCAGGAGCTGATGGCCTGCAACGTCGTGGCCACCGCGCCGCTGATCCTCGGCTTCCTCATCGCCCAGCGGCAGTTCGTGCAGACCATGAGCATGTCCGGGCTCAAGGGCTGAACCGCGCCTTCCCGCCGCTCCTCTCCGCCGCTCCTCTTTCGCCGTACCCGAACGTCTTCCCCGAACGGAGTCACATGTCTTCCTTCGTCACCGCCGAACTGGCCGACCAGCCGCGCAGCTGGCGGCGGGCCGCCGAGCTGGCCGGCACCGCGGCGGGCCTGCCCGAGCCCGGCGAACGCGTGGCCGTCGTCGGCTGCGGGACGTCCTGGTTCATGGCCCAGGCCTACGCCGGGCTGCGCGAGGCCTCCGGCGCCGGGGAGACCGACGCCTTCACCGCCTCCGAGCTGCCGGCCGGCCGCGACTACCACCGCGTTCTGGCCCTGAGCCGGTCCGGCACCACCACCGAGGTCCTGGACGTCCTGGCCGCCGCGACCGCGCCGACCACCCTGATCACCGGCGTCGCCGACTCCCCGGCCCCGGCGCTGGCCGGCGCCACGATCGTGCTGGACTTCGCCGACGAGCGCTCGGTGGTCCAGACCCGCTTCGCCACCACCACCCTGATCCTGCTGCGCGCGCACCTCGGCGAGGACGTGACGCAGGCGATCGCCGACGCCGAGACGGCGGTCGGCGGGCCGCTGCCGGCCGGGGTGGCCGACCGCACCCAGTTCACGTTCCTGGGCGCCGGCTGGACCACCGGCCTGGCCGCCGAGGCCGCGCTGAAGATGCGCGAGGCGGCGCTGGCCTGGTCGGAGTCGTACCCGGCCATGGACTACCGGCACGGCCCGATCGCCATCACCGACGAGAACTCAGCGGTCTGGATGTTCGGCGCCGCCCCCGAGGGCCTGGCCGAACAGGTCGGTGCCACCGGCGGGCTGTGGGTCCGCCAGGACCTCGACCCGCTCGCCTCGCTGGTCCAGGCCCAGCGCCTGGCCCTGGAACTGGCCGTCCGGCGTGGTCTGGACCCGGACGCCCCGCGGCACCTGACCCGCTCGGTGATCCTGCGCCCGCCCAACGCCTCGGCCGCTACCGCCGCCTCAGCCTGATCTTTCTCCACCAATCTCCCGAAAGAGAATCCCGCGTGATCCGCATCGCCTTCGTCGGCGCCGGCTCGGTGGTCTTCACCCGGCAGCTGCTGCACGACATCCTGTCCTACCCCGAGCTGTCCGGAGCGGCCATAGCACTGCACGACATCGACCCCGAACGCCTGCAGGTCGCCGCCGCCCTGGCCGACCACGCCGTGCGCACCACCGGCGCCGAGGTGACCGTCACGGCCACCACCGACCGCCGCGCGGCGCTCGCCGGCGCCGACGCGGTGGTCAACATGATCGCCGTCGGCGGGCACCGGGCCACCGTCACCGACTTCGAGATCCCGGCCGCCGCCGGCCTGCGCCAGACCATCGGCGACACCCTGGGCGTCGGCGGCATCTTCCGCGCCCTGCGCACCTTCCCGGTGCTGAAGTCCCTGGCCGAGGACATGGCCGAGGTTTGCCCGCAGGCCTGGCTGCTGAACTACACCAACCCGATGGCCATGAACATCCAGTACCTGACCGCGATCGCGCCGAAGCTGAAGGTCGCGGGCCTGTGCCACTCGGTGTACTGGACCGTGCGCGGACTCTGCGACATCATCGGCGTCCCGCACGACGAGGTCGACGTCCTGTCCGCCGGCGTCAACCACCAGGCCTGGATCCTGCGCTGGCAGCACCGCGGCCGCGACCTCTACCCGGACCTGGACGCCGCCATCGCCGCCGACGCGGACCTGGCCCGCCGCGTCCGCGTCGACATGTACCGCCGCCTGGGCTACTACCCGACCGAGACCAGCGAGCACTCCAGCGAATACGTGCCCTGGTACCTCGGCCACACCAGCGAGATCGCCCGCCTGCGCATCCCCGTCGGCGACTACATCGGCATCAGCGCGGAGAACCTGGCCGAGTACAAGGAGCTGCGCAAGGTGGTCGCCGACGGCGGCGACCCGGTCGGCGGCTGGGAGAGCGACGCCGCCGAATACGCCCCGCAGGTCATCCACAGCCTGGTCACCGGCACACCCCGCACCATCCAGGTCACCACTCCCAACACCGGCCTGATCAGCAACCTGCCAGAGGGGGCGGCGGTGGAGGTCCCGGCGACCTTGGACCGCCTGGGCGTGCACCCGCACCACGTCGGAGCACTGCCGCCGCAACTGGCCGCGCCGAACCGGCACTTCCTGAACGTGGTCGACCTGGTGGTGGCCGCGGCGCTGGAAGGCGACCCCCGGCACATCCGGCACGCGGCGATGGCCGACCCGGCGACGGCCGCGACGCTGACGGTCGAGGAGATCTGGAGCCTGTGCGACGCGATGGTCGAGGCGCACGGCGATGCGCTGCCCGAGCCGCTGCGGCGCGCGCCGGTGGTGGCGGGGGGTGCTCGGTGAGGGAGTTCGGCGGAGCATCAGCTTCGGGGCTGAGCCTGCTGTGACCGCCTTCGATCTCCTCGTCGTCGGCGATGCGAACCCTGATGTCCTGCTCGCCGGCGCTCCAGCGGTTCCGCCGTATGGCCAGGCCGAGACCTTGGTGGCGTCCGGCACCCTCGCCCTCGGCGGCTCCGCGGCCATCGTCGCCCACGGCGCCGCCCGCCTCGGCATCTCCACCGCGCTGGCCGCGCAGGTCGGCCGCGACGCCGCCGGCGACTTCGTCCTGGACACGCTCACCTCCGCCGGCGTCGACATCACCGCCGTCACGCGCCATCCCGACCTGCCCACCGCCCTGACCGTCTGCCTCGGCGGCCCCGACGGCGACCGCGCCATCCTCACCGCCCCCGGCTGCCTGGCCGCCTTCGACCCCCGGGAGCTGCCCCCGGCCCGGCACATCCACGCCGCGTCCTACTTCCTCCAACCGAACCTGGCGGCCCGCCTCCCAGAGCTGTTCCGCACCGCGACAGCGACCACCTCCCTCGACACCAACCACGACCCCTCCGGCCGCTGGCAGCTGGCCCCCGGCCTGCTCGAGGCCTGCGACTACGTCCTGCCCAACGAGGCCGAAGCCCTGGCCCTGACCGGCACCACGTCCGTGGACGAGGCGCTGAAGGCCTTCGCGGAAAGCGGCGTCACCCCCGTCGTCAAACGAGGCCGCCACGGCGCCGCGGCCCAGCACGCCGGCCAGACCCACACCGCGCGCCTCGCCCCGCTCGAGCCCGTCGACACCGTCGGCGCCGGCGACAGCTTCGACGCCGGCTTCCTGGCCGCGCTGCTCAACGGCGAGGGCCTGGATCGGGCCCTCGCCGTCGGGTGCGCCTGCGGCGCCCTGTCCACGCAAGGCCTCGGCGGCACCGCCGCTCAGCCGACGTGGGAGCAGGCCGTCGCGCTCGGCCTCAGCCCTGGCTGAAGGTGCTCGGCGCGGTGCGCGTCGCCCTGGACGCACTCGAGGCGCGCTACTTCGCCACCGGCGTCTCCGAGCCGCTGGCGCCGCCGCCGATCGCGGCCTGAGCGGCCTCGTGGAACGACTCCGCCAGCGCGGAGTCGTCCTCGGCACGGGTCGCGGCCACGACCCGGGACGGCTCGATGCCGTGCAGCGGGACGGTCACCAGATCGGTCCGCAAGGTGCTGCGGCGCTCGCCGGCCGGGAGCACGGCGACCGAGTGGCCGCCGGCGACCAGTTCGAGCTTGTCCTCGAAGCTGTCCTCGCCGCTCACGGCCGGCGGCCCGGCCGCCGTCGGAATCGGTGTGCCCCACATCGCCGGGCTGTAGCGGCAGGGGACCAGGCGCTCGTCGGCGAGATCGGCGAGGTCGAGGGAATCCTTGCCGGCCAGCCGGTGACTGCGTGGCAGCACGGCCACATGGGGCTCGTCGTAGAGCACGGTGACGCGGAGTCCGCCGGCGGCCTGCGGCAACGGCAGCCTGGTGACCAGCGCGTCGACCCGGTGTTGCGCCAGCGCGTCCAGGTCGCGCCATTCCAGGTGGCGGCTGCGGACCAGCGCGCCGGGATGGCGTCGGCGCAGCTCCCGCACGGCCGGGGTGACGACGAGGTCGCCGACATGGCCGATCACGAGCGTGCCGGCCGGTGCGGCCCGCACCGCCTGCGCCGCGCGCTGCGCCGTGGTCAGCAGGGTTCGTGCATAGGGCAGGAACTCCTCACCCGCCGCGGTGAGGCTGACGCCCTGCGGCGTGCGGTCGAACAGGCGCGCGCCGAGCTCGTGCTCCAGCCGCTGGATCTGGCGGCTCAGCGCCGGCTGCGCCACATGCACCGCGGCCGCCGCCTTGCCGAAGCCGCCGTGTTCCACGACGGCGGTGAAGTAGCGCACCAGCCGCAGGTCGAGATCCATTCGTCCAGCGTACGTCGGGTCATACGACTGCGGCATGACCCCATCCCGACCAGGTCTTGGACGGCGGCCCGGGGCCGGGCTTTGACTGGCGTCCATGAACGAATACGAGGGCAAGAACGTGGTCATCACCGGCGGAAGCAGCGGCTTCGGGCTGGTCACGGCGCAGATGCTGGTGGACGCCGGAGCACGGGTGATGATCACCGGCCGCACGCCCGAGGCGCTGGAAGCCGCGCAAGAGCAGCTCGGCGACGCCGCAGTGGCGGTGCGCGGCGACGTCGCCGACCTGGCCGACCTGGAGGCGCTCGCCGAGCGGGCCGAGGCGGAGTTCGGGGCGCTGGACGCGGTGTTCGTGAACGCCGGGATCACGCGCTTCATGCCGTTCGAGGCGATGACCGAGGCGGTGTACGACGAGGTGTTCGCCACGAACGTGAAAGGCGCTTACTTCACGGTGCAAAAGCTTGCACCGCTCTTGCGCGAGGGGAGCGCGGTGGTGCTGACGACGTCGGTGGCGAACGTCAAGGGCATCGAGGCGATCAGCGCTTACGCGGCGAGCAAGGCCGCCGTCCGGTCGATGACGCGGAGCCTGGCGGCAGAGCTGATGCCGCGCGGGGTTCGGGTCAACGCGATCAGCCCGGGTCCGATCGACACCGGGATCCTGGCCAAGGTGATGCCGAAGGAGACCGCCGACGAGGTCGTGGCGCAGTTTCGGGCCGGCAACCCGATGGGGCGGGTCGGGGATTCGCGGGAGATCGCGAAGGCTTTCGCGTTCCTGGCGTTCGACGCCACCTTCACGACCGGCGCGGAGCTGGTCGTGGATGGTGGCGTCACACAGCTGTGATCCCCTCTTCCTTCTGCCGCCTCAGTCCCGCAGGGATTCCAGCCAGCTGACCAGTAGCCGGCTGACCTCCTCGGGGCGCTCCTGCTGGAGCCAGTGGCCGCAACCGTCGAGGATGTGTGCGGCGCTGAGAGCGGGCAGCGTGTGCGGGAAGGCCTCGATCGCGTCGGCCAGCCAGGTGGTGGAGGCGTCCAGGGCACCGCCGATGAACAGGGACGGCTGCGTGATCGGGGCGCCGTCGAACGCGGCGAGGTCCTTCCAGTCGCGGTCCACGGCGCGGTAGCGGTTGAGCGCTCCGGTCAGGCCGGTGCGCTCGAACTCCGCGGCGGCGTGGTCGAGGTCGGCTTCGGTGAGCCAGGCCGGGAGGCGGCCGGCGGGGAAGCGGTCGCGGAGCCGGCCGCCGTTGCCGCCACCCCTTGTTACAAAGTACGGCGACGGCTCGCCGGGCCCCGGCATGGTGTCGGCGGACAGCGCCGCGTAGAACCCGGCGAGCCAGCCCCGCACATCGGGCTCGATCTCACCCTCGGCCCGCCCGGCCTCCTGGAAGTAGCTGACGTAGAACTCTTCCTCGCCGCCCATCTGTGCGAACACGTCGCTGGGGCGCGGCCCGCCGCGCGGCGCGTAGGGGACGCTCAGCATCCCGACAGCCCGGAACACGTCCGCCCGCAGCAGCGCCGCGTTCGCCGCGATGCCCGCACCCCAGTCGTGCCCGATGACGACAGCATTGCTTTCCTCGAGCGCCTCCACCACGGCGGCGCAGTCCTCGACCAACTCCACCATCCGATACGCCGCCGGATCCGCGGGCTTCGACGACCGGCCGTACCCGCGGACATCGAGCGCCACGGCCCGGTACCCAGCGTCCGCGATCACCGGCAGCTGCCGCCGCCAGGAGTACCAGGACTCGGGAAAGCCGTGCACCAGCAGCACGAGCGGGCCGACCCCCTGCTCCACCAGATGGATCCGTCCTGCCGGCGACGCGACGACGCGGTGCTTCATGATGCCTCCTGAGGTGTTGCTGACACATGGCGATCATGCGCTGGGTCGTCGTGCGGCGCCAAAGGCCGTTGCCGTTCCGGCAAAGGCCCAGCGCGGCGTCACGCGTAGCGGCCGATCTGCTGGCCGATGGTCCAGGGCATGTCCTCCTGACCGCCGCCACGCCGCCCCCGAAAACCACTGGCCCCGAAGCCCACCCCCGCGCATAATCGCCCACCTGGCGCCGGTGACCCCCGCACCGCGCCCGAACAACCGCGGGAGGCCCGATGGTCACGCTGTCGCAACTCATGCTCGTCGCGGGTGCGGCGCTGATCTTCGCGCTGGTGCCGGGGCCGGCGGTGGTGTTCATTGTGACGCGCAGCGTTGACCAGAGCCGGCGGGCTGGGATGGCTTCGGGGCTCGGGGTGGCGTGCGGGAACCTGGCGCTGGTGCTCGCGGCGGCGTTCGGGCTGTCGGCGCTGCTGGCGACCTCGGAGATCGCCTACAACGTGGTGCGCTTCGCCGGGGCCGGCTACCTGGTGTACCTCGGGGTACGGCGGCTGGTGGACCGGTCGGTGCCCTCCGAGGCGGGGGACGTGGCGCCCAAGCCCCTGTCGCGCCTGTACGGCCAGGGTGTGGTCGTCGGGGTGCTCAATCCCAAGGCGGCGCTGTTCTTCTTCTCGTTCCTGCCGCAGTTCGTGGACCAGGGGCACGGTGCGGTGGCCGCGCAGATGCTCGTCCTGGGCACCCTCGTCGTGGCGATCACGCTGGTCAGCGACTGCTGCTACGCGGCGTTGGCCGGCGGCGTCGCGCAGACCTTGCTGCGCAAGCCGAAGGTGGTACGGCGCCAGCAGATCGTCGCCGGGTGCGTGTACATCGGGCTGGGCATCGCCGCGGCGGTCAGCGGGCCCTCGCACTCGACCACTGCGAAGGCCCGATGAGCAAGACCGGCGACTACTTCCAGCTGTCGTTCACCGTCACCGATCCCGAAGCCCCGGTGCTGTACGTGCGATTGGCCCCGGACTCCCACTCGACCGAGCCGTCCGGATCCTTCTTGATGTACTTGTACGAGAACGCTGTGTTCGGCGGCAGCGTCACCGTCGCGCTCCACACCGGGTAGGACACCGAAGACAGCGCGACAGCGTTCGACGTGTTCCAGCTCCCCAGCGCCGGTATAGAGCCGACGACGTAGACGTTCTGCCCGTACCGCGTCGTAGCGTTCACCGAGAACGTCGCGCTCACCGTCGAACTCGCCCCGTGCCAGGTGTCCGTCAGCGTCGCGGCGGCGGTGCCGGTGGTCGCGCTGTGGTTCGGGTCAAGCTCCCACGTGACGTTCCCATTGGCGTCCTTGGCGATGTACTTGTACTGGAACGCCGTCGAAGCGGGCAGCGTGACCGTCGCCGACCACTGCGAACCGTTCTGCGCCAGCGGGATCGCCGAGGCCGGGGCCCAGTTCCCGAGTGCCGGCAGCGAACCGACCAGGTAGATCGGGGCGCTGCTCGGGGCGCCGGTCACGGTGAACGTCTCCGCGACCTGCCCAGACGGAAGTGTCGACGAGGAGGAGGGGGAAGAAGGAGATGAGGAGGGAGAAGAAGAGGAAGAACTCGGCGGCGGCCCCGAAGACCCGACCATCGCGTCGACATCGATGGCGACCGCATCCTTGGCCGCAGTGCTCACCGTCGCAGTCCCCGAAGCGCTGACCACAACCGTCGGCCCCGTGCAGGATCCGTTGGCGAAGTCCCCATGCACCAAGTCGCAGTACGTCCCGGCCGGCAGCCCGGTCTGGTAGCTGTTGCTCACCGTCGAGTTCTCGTTGTTCACCGAGATCCACCCGGCCGACCCGCGTGAGAACGCGATCGCGTTGTTCCCGTCGCTCCACCAGTTCCCGACCGCCTGCCCGCGCGTGGCGTTGTGGAACCCGACCAGATTCGCCACCCCCTGATTACGGTCCAGGCACTCCCACACCCCGGTCCCGCACACCGTCCCGGTCACGAAACCGTTCGCGTCGGCCGGCGGCGACTGGTCGTTGTCGCTGTAGTCGAACCCGGAGTACACCGACGGCGTGCTGCCCCAGCCGTACGCGAGCTCGAACTCGGTGGCCAGCGTGTACGTCGCGCCGTCCTTATAGCTCAGCGCTGTCCCGTTGCGCTCCAGGTCGTGGTTGGTGACCATGACCGCGTCCGACGCCGACGGCTCGAAACCCTGCCCGAAGTTCTGCAGGCTGCTGATCGAGCCGAGGAACGCGCTGCGGATGCCGTAGGCGTAGTCGAAGCCCAGCACGTTGCCGTTGCCCTCGAACGCCGCTGGCGCGAGCGCGCCGCTCCCGCCGGGCATGACCTCCTGGAAGACGTACGGCCGCATCCCGGCGTTCGTGTCGTTGGTCTTGGCCAGGATCGCGGCCATATCGGCCTGCGCGATGTGCTTGGCCGAGTCCATCCGGAAGCCGTCGACGCCGTAGCCCTCCAGCTTGTTCAGGTAGCCGGCGAGCTTGGTGCGCACGTCGTCCTGCTCGGTGTACAGGTCCGACAGCGACAGCAGCTGGCACTCCTGGACCTGCGTGACGTTGTTCCAGTCCTTGATGCTCAGGTCGGAGTTCGGGCACGGCGGGTCGAAGTGGAAGTCCGAGCTCGTATAGCCCATCGAGCCGTAGGTGTAGGTCGCCGGGTTGAACGAGTCGCCGCCATAGGAGTCGGTCGAGGTCTGGTTCGACCCGGCGGTGTGGTTCAGGACCGCGTCCACGTACACCTTCACGCCGGCGGCGTGGCACGCCGAGACCATCGAGGCGAACTGCGCCTCGCTGCCCATCCGGCTGTTCAGGTCGTATCCCACCGGCTGGTAAACGTCCCACCAGGAGTGGGACGAGCCGGCCAGCCGGATCGAGTCCTGCGGCGGCGCGACCTGCACCGCGCCGTAGCCCTTCGGCCCCAGGACGGTCGCGCACTCGGTGGCGACGGAGGGCCAGTTCCATTCGAAGAGGTTCGCGATGACGTCGTTCGACGACGCCGAGGAGTCGGCGGCAGCGGCATCGGCGGCGCGCGCTGT
Source organism: Catenulispora sp. GP43 (assembly GCF_041260665.1). Taxonomy (NCBI): domain Bacteria; kingdom Bacillati; phylum Actinomycetota; class Actinomycetes; order Catenulisporales; family Catenulisporaceae; genus Catenulispora; species Catenulispora sp. GP43. Next base: position 166,349 of record NZ_JBGCCT010000013.1, read on the forward strand.
GTGGGCCGGGTTGAAAGACGTGCTGAAAGCGACCGCGCTGGCGACCAGCGCGCCCGCCGCGGCCAGTGCGGCCAGGCCTGATGTCCGGGCGCGCGGACGCGTCCGTAGGGACGAACTCATGGACGAGGAGCCTTTCGGGATCTTCGGAGAACCGACGGGATGGCAAGGCCGCGGCCGCTGACCTGGAGGCGCACCAGGAAGAGTGCTCCCGGCCCGGCGAGGGAGTCAACGTCCTTTCGTCAACTTTCTGAAACTTGCAAGAGATCTTGGCGACAGCCGCAGGTCATCACGACGACACCGGCTCCGACAGGCCCCTGATTGCAAGACGGGTAAGGGGCGCACCCGGACATCGGGGCTTGAGGGGTCGCCGCGAGCAAGTCATCGAAGCGCTTCGCTTGCCGTGACACTCTTGTGCCGACCATGTCGCGGGCTTAACCTCGTCGCAATGTTGAAGCGCTTCGACAGTCTTGCGGTCGGCGCCCAGACACACACATCCGTCCCGATGGAGGGGTCCCATGGCGAGTCCGCACGTCTTCTCCCGCCGCCAGGTGTTCAAGACCTCCGCGGCCCTCGGCGGCGCGATAGCCGCCGCGCCGCTGCTGTCCGCCTGCGGTTCCGGCAAGGCCGCGGCCAAGGCCAGCGGTGCCGCGGCTCCCGCCGCCGTCAAGTCGGTCCTGCCGACCTACAAGGCGTCCACCCTGGTCACGCCCGACATCCCGCCGGTGTCCGGGGTGAACGGCGCGGCCAGCGATCCCGGGTTCCTGGCCTTCCCGGCCACCCCGGCCAAGTCGGTGACCGGCCCGGTCGGCGCCGGCGGCAGCTATCGGGCGGTCACCCCGCTGTGGGGCTCGGTGCCGCCGGCGAGCAACGACTACTACACCGCGGTGAACCAGGCCATCGGGGCGTCGCTGACCGACGAGCCCGCCGACGGCACCACCTACGCCACGATGCTGGCCACCCGCTTCGCCTCGGGCAACGTCCCGGACTGGCTGGACATCCCGGGCTGGAACACCCAGGGGATCCAGAACTTCGCCGAGGGCGTCGACAAGTACTTCAAGGACCTGACACCGTACCTGGCCGGGGACAAGATCCTCGACTACCCGAACCTCGCCGCCATCCCTACCGGCGGCTGGCAGGCCGGGGTGTGGAACGGCAAGCTCTACGGCATCCCGCTGTGGACCTCGGCCGGCCTGTTCGCCGGGATGATCTACTACCGCGGCGACATCTTCAAGACCGCCGGCATCGACGCCTCGAGCGTCACCTCCGCCGACAAGCTGTTCGAGCTCGGCAAGGAGCTGACCGACACCTCCAAGGGCCAGTACGCGTTCGACGACCTCGGCGTCTACCTGTTCCAGGTCTTCAACATCACCGCCTCCACCACCGGCACCGGCTTCAAGCAGGACAGCTCCGGCAAGCTGATCAGCAAGTACGAGCAGCCGCAGTTCCTGGAGTACCTGGCCTTCGCCAGCAAGGTGGCCAAGAGCGGATACATGCACCCCGACGCGCTGTCCGGCGACTCCTCCAAGGCCGACAACCGCTTCTGGGCCGGCAAGTCCGTCATCTCCGCGGGCGGTACCGGCGCCTGGAACAAGGCCGACGCGCTCAGCGGCATCGCCGCGAACCGGGACTACGAGCGCCAGGGCTTCAAGGTCTTCGCCTTCGACGGCGGCAAGCCCTCGATCGGGCTCGGCGCCGGCGCCGGCATGTTCTCGTACTTGACCAAGAAGCTCACCGACGCCCAGGTCAAGGAGCTGCTGCGGATCGCGGACTACCTGGCCGCGCCGTTCGGCACCCAGGAGTACCTGGTGTCCCGGTACGGCAGGGAAGGCACCACCTACACCGTCACCGCCGCCGGGCCGGCGCTCAACGACGAGGGCAACAAGGTCGTCACCGACACCTACGACCAGCTGGCCAACTGCCAGTCGATCACCTTCAACTCCGGCTACAACCAGATCACCAAGGACTACGCGGCCTGGCAGGCCGACGCCGTCCAGCACGCCTACAAGCCCTTGTTCTACGCCATGAACATCACCGAGCCCGAAGAGACCGCCAAGGCGAACACGGCGCTGGAGTCGGTCATCACCGACGTGAAGTACGGCCGCAAGACCGTGGCGGATTACCAGGCGGCGCTGAGCACCTGGGTCACGGCCGGCGGCGATCCGTTGCGCACGTTCTACGACGGCATCATCAAGCAGTACGGGACAGGGAACTGAGAGCGGCCGAGCCCACCGAGGCCATCATGAGCGACATGATCACGAACCCCGTCCTGCCCGGCTTCCACCCCGACCCGAGCATCTGCCGGGTGGGGGAGGACTACTACCTGGTGTGCTCCAGCTTCGAGTACTTCCCCGGCGTGCCGATCTTCCACAGCACCGATCTACTGACCTGGACACAGATCGGCAACGTGCTGGACCGGCCGAGTCAGCTGCCGCTGGCCGGCGCCGCCTCCTCCGGCGGGATCTACGCCCCGACGCTGCGATACCACGACGGCCGGTTCCACCTCATCGTCACCAACGCCAGCCCCGGCCAGGGCAACCTGCTGGTCACCGCCACCGATCCGGCCGGCCCCTGGTCCGAGCCGGTCATGCTGCCCGGGGTGCCGGGGATCGATCCGGATCTGGCGTGGGACGAGGACGGCGCCTGCTGGTGCACGGTCGCCGGCGTCTCCCAGATCCGCCTCGACCCGGCCACCGGCCAGACGCTCGGCGAGCCGCGCCGCCTCTGGTCGGGGACGCCGGGCGCCAAGGCGCCGGAGGCCCCGCACCTGTACCGGATCGGGGAGTACTGGTACCTGCTGATCGCCGAAGGCGGCACCGAGCGCGGGCACGGCGTCTCGATCGCCCGCGGACCGGCGCCGAGCGGGCCGTTCGAACCGTGCCCGGCCAACCCGATCCTGACACACCGCAGCACCGACGACCCGGTCCAGAACACCGGCCACGCCGATCTGGTGCAGGCACCGGACGGATCCTGGTGGATGGTGTTGCTCGGCGTCCGCCCCGGCGGCGGCACCCCCGGCTGGCACGTCCTGGGCCGCGAGACGTTCCTGGCCCCGGTCACCTGGGCCGACGACGGCTGGCCGGTGGTGGGCGAGCTCACCAGCGGAGCGCCGACGATGCCCGCGCCGGGCCGGGACGACTTCGACGACAGCCAGTTGGCACCGCAGTGGTTGTCCATCCGCGAGCGACTTGACGGCGACTGCACGACCGGCGAGCGGCCGGGCTGGCTGACGCTGCGTGCCCGAGGCGCCTCCCTCGACGACCCCGACGTCGTGTTCCTCGGCCGCCGCCAGCAGCACCTCTCCTGCCGGATCAGGACCCTGGCGGACGCCGCGGACGGGGTCGGCGGCCTGGCCGTCCGCCTCGACGAGCGCCACCATTACGAGATCGAGGCGTCGGCCGGCCAGGTGCGGGTGATCGCCCGGATCGGACCGCTGCGCACCGTCGTGGCGACCGCGGCGGTTCCCGCCGGGCCGGTGGTGCTGGGCATCGACGTGATCGCGAATACCGAGATCCAGGACCCCCGCACCGGGCCGGACACCGTCGTGCTCGGCATCCAGGGTCAGGATCGCGAGTTCGCCGCGCTGGCCGAGCTGGACGGCCGGTACCTGTCCACCGAGGTGGCCGGTGGTTTCACCGGCCGGGTCATCGGTGCCTATGCCGCCAGCGGAGCCGTCCGCTTCGACTACATCGACTACATCGACTACATCGGGGACATCGGCGACATCGACCACATCGACTAGATCCTCGCGGCGAACTCCAAGGCGCGCGCTACCTGATGGGCCCCGCCGCCCTCATGACCGTTGTACGGATAGACCTCGATCTCCTTCGGCCCCGCGTAGTGGTTGAACGAGGCGAAGACGGTCGAGGGCGGGCAGATGTCGTCCATCAACGCCACCGAATACAGCGCGGGGGCGGTGGCGCGCGCCGCGAAGTTCACGCCGTCGGCGTAGGAGATGGTCTCGAAGACCCGCTCCACCTTGTCCCGGTGGACCTTGCAGAACTCTGCGATCTCCTTGTACGGGTAGCCGTCGGTGATCTCGGTGGCGTGCCGGATGTGCTGCATGAACGGCACGTCGGCGACCACCCCGGCCACCTCGCCGGCGACGTCGTCGGCCAGCCCCGCCACGGCCAGCGCGATGCCGCCGCCCTGGCTGCCGCCGGCCACCAGCACGCGCGCCGGGTCCACGGACGGATGCGTCCGCGCGGTCTCCAGCGCGCGCACCGCGTCGGTGTACAGACGCCGGTAGTAGTACGTGTCGCGGTCCAGCACCCCGCGCGTGGTGAACCCCGGGTGGGAGTTGCCGGCCGGGCCCTCGTCCGGGGTGTCCCCGACCTGCCAGGCGCTGCCTTGGCCGCGGGTGTCCATGATCAGGTGCGCGTAGCCGGCGCTGGCCCACACCAGGCGCTCGTGGGGCAGCCCGCGGCCGCCGCCGTAGCCGACGTATTCCACGACCGCCGGCAGCGGTCCGGTGGCGTTCGCGGGGCGCAGCAGCCAGCCCCTGACCGGCTGCCCGCCGAAGCCGTTGAAGGTCACATCTTCGACCTCGACGGTGCGCAGAGGGCTCGCGACCGGCTCGAACCGCGCGTCGAGTGGGAAGGCGCGCGCCGCCGCGAGGGTGGCGGCCCAGAAGGCGTCGAAATCGGCGGGTTCGGCGCGCGCGGGGAGGTAGTCGCGGAGCTCGTTCAAGGTCATGTCGACGAAGGCCATGAGGGAGCAAGATAGTGTCGAACACGTTCGCTGTCACCGGGGGCGGCCGCGCCGCTGTGATCGGGAAGAACCGGGGGAGATCCGGCACATGATCCGAGAGAGCTACCTCGCGTCGGCCGACGCGGCGGCGAAGCTGCTGGCGCACCCGGCCGTGGCGGAGCGCTGGGACCGGCCCAGCGCGCTTACCGGCTACACCGTCGGCGGACTGGCGGGACATCTGGCTGGCCAGGTCAACGTGGTGGCCAAGGTCCTGGACGGCCCGGCCCCGGACACCGATCCGGTCACCGCGGTGGAGCACCTGCTGAACGCCAGATGGCTCGACGCCGAGCAGGACGGCGAGGTCCACCGCGGCATCCGGGCCAGCGGCGTGCAGTATGCGCAGGTCGGCGCGCAGACGCTGGCGCGGCAGACCGCTGAGGTGCTGGAGTGCCTGCGCCGCGAGCTCCCCGGCCAGCCCGCGCGGCGCGTGGTGCAGTTCCCGTGGGGCCCGCCGGCGCTGCTGCTGGACGACCTGCTGCTCAACCGGATGATGGAGATCGTCGTGCACCTCGACGACCTCGCGGTCAGCGTCGAGCTGCCCACGCCCGAGGTGCCCGCCGCGGCCACCGACGCCGTCATCGGCCTGCTGGCCGCCGTCGCGGCGCGGCGGCACGGGCCGGTGCCGGTGATCCGGGCGCTGACTCGGACCGAGCGCGCGCTGGAGACGATCGCGGCTTTCTGACGGCTGCCGCTACGGTACGTTCCACCCGAGCACGACAGGCGCCCCGTGCTCATAGCCCAGCGTGTTGATGGTCCCGGGATGCGGGTGCCCGAACTGCCGCGCCGCCGACGGGTCGAGCCCGAGCCAGCGCGCGGTGAGGATGCGGGACAGGTGGCCGTGCGCGATGACCGCCACGTCGCCGGTGTCCAGCAGCGGACGGACCCGGCCCAGGAACGCGTCGACCCGCTTGGCCACCTGCCCGAGGTCCTCGCCGCCGGCAACGCCGTCCCGCCACAGCTCCCAGCCGGGCTTGAGCTCCAGGATCTGCTCGGCGGTCAGCCCTTCGAAGCGGCCGTAGTCCCACTCGATCAGGTCGGCGTCGGGTTCGGCGCCGCTGAGCCCCGCCAGCTCGGCAGTCCGCACGGCACGCGTCAAAGGGCTGCTGTAGACGGCCGCGAACTCCCGTCCCGCCAGCCGAGGTGCCAGCGCACGCGCCGCTTCCTGCCCGGCTTCGGTCAACGGCAGGTCGGTACGGCCGGCGTGTTGGCCGGTCCGGCTCCAGGCGGTCTCGCCGTGCCTGATCACTATCAACTCGCTCACGACTGAGGACCGTATCCAGAAAGTTTCCGCCAGGTGTTGTTTCGCGCATCCGCACGCCTCTACGATGACGGACCATTGAAGCGCTTCGACAACCTCGACGAGGATCAAAGCGAAGTCGGCAGTCATGTCGGCGCTCTAGATCGAAGCGCTTCGATCGCACGTACCTGAAGACCCGAGAGGGAGTCCTGTGAAGTTCACCGATGGCTACTGGCTGATGCGGCCCGGCGTCCAGGCGGTCTATCCCGCCCAGGTGCTCGACGGGCGGATCGGTCCGGACTCGCTGGTCGTCCACGCCCCCTGCTACCGCTTCCACGATCGCGACGACCTGCTGCGGGGCCCGGCGCTGACGGTGGCGTTCAGCGCGCCGTTGCCGGATGTGATCCGGGTCGGCGTGACGCACTTCGCCGGGCAGGACCGCAAGCCGGATTTCGTGCTGGTGGACGGCGATTCCGAGGCCGAGCCGCCGGTGATCGCCGAGGACGGCGACGCGCTGACCTTCACCTCCGGTGCGCTCAGTGCCCGGATCGCCAAGGGGCCGCGCTGGAGCCTGGACTTCCTGGCCGGCGGCCGGCGGCTGACCGGCAGCGGGACCAAGGCGATGGCCGCGATCGGCACCGCCGACGGCGGCCACTTCGTCCGCGAGCAGTTGGACCTGGCGGTCGACGCGTTCGTCTACGGGCTCGGCGAGCGCTTCGGCCCGCTGGTGAAGAACGGCCAGTCCGTCGACAGCTGGAACGCCGACGGCGGCACGGCCAGCGAGCAGGCGTACAAAAACGTCCCGTTCTTCCTGACCAACGCCGGCTACGGCGTGTTCGTCAACCACCCCGGCCGGGTCTCCTTCGAGGTGGCCTCCGAGGCGGTGGCCCGGGCCCAGTTCAGCGTCGAGGGCCAGGAGCTGGAGTACTTCCTCATCTACGGCCCCACGCCCCGGGAGATCCTGGCCAAGTACACCGCGCTGACCGGCCGGCCGCCGCGGGTGCCGGCGTGGTCCTACGGGCTGTGGCTGTCCACCTCGTTCACCACCGACTACGACGAGGCGACCGTCGGGGGGTTCATCGACGAGATGGTGCGCCGCGACCTGCCGCTGTCGGTGTTCCACTTCGACTCGTTCTGGATGCGCGAGTTCAACTGGTGCGACTTCGAGTGGGATCCGCGTACCTTCCCCGACCCGCGCGGCATGCTGGAGCGGCTCAAGGCGCGGGGCCTGCGCGTCTGCGTGTGGATCAACCCTTACATCGCCCAGCGCTCGCCGCTGTTCGCCGAGGCCAAGGCCGCCGGGTACCTGCTGCGGCGGGCCAACGGCGACGTGTGGCAGTGGGACCTGTGGCAGCCGGGCCTGGCCGTCGTTGACTTCACCAACCCCGAGGCCCGCCAGTGGTACGCGAGCAAGCTGGACGCGCTGGTGGAGATGGGCGTGGACTGCTTCAAGTCCGACTTCGGCGAGCGCATCCCGACCGACGTGGTCTACGCCGACGGCGCCGACCCCGAGCGAGTGCACAACCTCTACGCGTACTACTACAACCAGACCGTCTTCGAGCTGCTGCGCAAACGGCGCGGCGAGGGCGAGGCCCTGGTGTTCGCCCGCTCGGCCACCGCCGGCTCGCAGCAGTTCCCGGTGCACTGGGGCGGCGACTGCGAGTCCACCTTCGAGGCGATGGCCGAGAGCCTGCGCGGCGGGCTGTCGCTGGGCCTGTCCGGCTTCGGGTACTGGAGTCACGACATCGGCGGCTTCGAGGGGACTCCGGATCCGGCGGTGTTCAAGCGCTGGATCGCCTTCGGGCTGCTGTCCTCGCACAGCCGGCTGCACGGCCACGAGTCCTACCGCGTCCCCTGGCTGTTCGACGAGGAGGCGGTGGACGTGCTGCGGCACTTCACCAAGCTCAAGGCCCGCCTGATGCCGTACCTGCTCAAGACGGCCGAGCAGGCGGTCGGCGCCGGCGCTCCGGTGATGCGCGCGATGGTGCTGGAGTTCCCGGACGACCCGGCGTGCACGCACCTGGAGCGGCAGTACATGCTCGGCGACGACCTGCTCGTCGCGCCGGTGTTCTCCGCCGGCGACGCGGTGCGGTACTACGTGCCGGAGGGCACGTGGACGCATCTGCTGACGGGGGAGAAGGTGGTGGGCCCGCGCTGGGCCACTGAGCACCACGGCTTCGACAGCGTCCCGCTGCTGGCCCGGCCGGGCTCGGTGATCCCGGTCGGCGCGGTCGAGGACGGGCCGGAGTACGACTACGCGGCCGGCGTCACCCTGCGGGTGTCCGAGCTCGACGACGGAGCCGAGGTGTGCACGGTGGTCCCGGCCGCCGACGGCTCGGTGCTCGCGACGTTCACCACGCGCCGGGCCGGTCGTGAAATCCGGGTCACCTGCTCCAACGGCGTGCAGGGCTGGATGGTTCAGCTCTCGGGGGTGGCCGGCGCGGCTGTCGAAGGCGGTTCGACAACAGCTGATCCACTGGGCGTCATCGCGCGGGCCGAAGGTGAGACCGTGGTGCTGACGCTGGATGTTACCGCTCACAACTAGATATCGCCGACAACTGGAAACACCGTCATATCCGTTTCGATGGAGGGTCCCATGGCAGGTTCCAACGGCGTCTCGCGCCGTCAGATGTTCAAGACCTCCGCGGCTTTCGGCGGGGCGATAGCCGCGGCCCCGCTGCTGTCCGCCTGCGGTTCCGGCACCGCCGCGACCAAGACCAGCGGCGTCGCGGCCAAGAGCGCGGTGCAGGCGGTGCTGCCGGCCTACAAGGCCAGCAGCGTGGTCACGGCCGACATCCCCTCGGTGGCCGGCACGAACGGCGCGGCCAGCGACCCGGCCTTCCTGTCCTACCCGGCCAGCCCGCCCAAGTCGGTGGCCGGCGCGGTCGGCGACGGCGGCTCGTACACGGCCGTCTCGCCGATCTGGGGCTCGGTCCCGGCGCCGGGCAACAGCTACTACACGGCCGTGAACCAGGCCCTGGGCGCGACGCTGACCGACAGCCCGTCGGACGGCACGACCTTCGCCACGATGCTGGCCACCCGCTTCGCCTCCGGCAACATCCCGGACTGGCTGGACGTGCCCGGCTGGAACGTCTCCTCGATCCAGAACTTCGCCGAGGGCGTCGACAAGTTCTTCAAGGACCTGACGCCCTACCTCGGCGGCGACAAGGCGCTGGACTACCCGAACCTGGCGGCCATCCCCACCGGCGGCTGGCAGGCCGGGGTGTGGAACGGCAAGCTGTACGGCATCCCGCTGTGGACCTCGGCGGCCAGCATCCCCGGCGCGATGTTCTACCGCGCCGACATCTTCAAGGCCGCCGGCATCGACCCCGCCACCGTCACCTCCGCGGACACGCTCAAGGCAGTCGGCAAGCAAGTCACCGTCCCGGGCAAGGGCCAGTACGCCTTCGAGGACCTGAGCACCTTCCTGTACCAGCTGTTCAACGTCCCGGCCAACAACGGCCGCACCGGCTGGAAGCGCGACAGCACCGGCAAGCTGGTCAACGGCTATGAGGTGCCGGAGTTCCTGGAACTGTTGAACTTCGCCAACGGCCTGGCCAAGGGCGGTCTGGTCCACCCCGACGCGCTGGCCGGCGACGCCTCCAAGGCCAAGAACCGCTTCTGGGCCGGCAAGACCGTGATCACCGCGGACGGCACCGGCGCGTGGAACAAGGGCGACGCGCAAAGCGGTGTCGCGGCCAACCCGGCCTATGAGCGCCAGGCGTTCAAGGTCTTCGCCTTCGACGGCGGCAAGCCCTCGATGCCGCTCTACCCGGGCGCGGGCATGTTCTCCTACCTGAACAAGAAGCTCACCGACGCTCAGGTCAAGGAGCTGCTGCGGATCGCCGACTACCTGGCCGCCCCCTTCGGCAGCGCCGAGTACCTGATCTCCCGGTACGGCAAGGAAGGCGTCGACTACACCATGACCGACGGCGCCCCGATCCTCACCGACCAGGGCAACAAGGACGTCACCGACACCCTGGACCAGCTGGCCAACTGCCAGTCGGTGACCTTTAACGCCGGCTACAACCAGATCACCAAGGACTACGCCGCCTGGCAGGCCGACATGGTGCAGCACGCGTACAAGCCGCTGTTCTACGCCATGAACATCAGCGAGCCGGCCGAGACCGCCAAGGCGAGCACGGCCCTGGAGGCCGTCATCACCGACGTGCGGATGGGCCGCAAAAGCGTGGCGGACTACCAGTCGGCGCTGAGCACGTGGCAGAACAGCGGCGGCAACCAGTTGCGGGACTTCTACGAGGGCATCGCCAAGCAGTACGGCACAGGGAACTGACGATGAGCGTGTCGACAGCGCCGCCCCGTTCCCGCCCGGGCTCCCGGTTCCGCCCGGGCTCCCGCTTCCCTGGTTCGCGTTCCCGTTCGAACTCCCGTCCCGGGACGCGGCTGTCCTGGCGGATCCGGCTGCGCAGGGACAAGTCCCTGCTGCTGATGACGATCCCCGCCCTGCTGCTGCTCGTGCTGTTCAACTACCTGCCGATGGCCGGCATCATCGTGGCCTTCGAGCACTACGACATCTACCAGGGCCTGATCCACTCCGACTTCGTCGGCCTGGACGAGTTCCGCCAGCTGGTCGCCAACCCCGACTTCTGGCACGCGTTCGAGAACACGCTGGTGATCAGCTTCGTCCAGCTGATCCTGTACTTCCCGATCCCGATCGCGCTGGCCCTGATGGTCAACACCGTCCTGAGCCCGAGGATCCGCGGCTTCATCCAGGCCGTGGTGTACCTGCCGCACTTCTTCTCCTACGTCCTGGTGATCACCATCTTCCAGGAGTTCCTCGGCGGCGCGGGCGTGCTGAACGTCTTCCTGAACAAGCACGGGATCTCCTCGTGGAACGTCATGACGGACCCGCACACGTTCAAGTACCTCGTCACGGCCCAGGCGGTGTGGAAGGAGGCGGGCTGGGGCCTGATCGTCTTCCTGGCCGCCCTGGCCGCGATCGACCAGTCGTTGTACGAGGCGGCGGCCGTCGACGGCGCCGGCCGCTGGCGCCGCATGCGGCACATCACGATGCCGGGCCTGCGCGGCATCGTGGTGCTGATGCTGGTGCTGCGCCTGGGCAACGCCCTGAGCGTGGGCTTCGAGCAGATGCTGATCCAGCGCCAGGCGGTCGGCGCGGGAGCGGCGGACGTGCTGGACACGTACTCCTACATCTACGGGATCGGCGGCGGCTTCGGCTCGGCCACCACCATGGGCGCCGACTACAGCTACGGCGCCGCGGCCGGCCTGTTCAAGGCGGTGCTGTCGCTGATCCTGATCCTGGGCGCCAACAGACTCGCGCACGCATTCGGTGAGGACGGGCTGTACAGAAAATGAGCACTCTGATCCAACCCCCGCGCGCCGTGACCACCGCGCCGCGCAAGCGCGCCAAGGGCCGCGAGGTCTGGGAGGAGACCCCGACCTGGTTCGGCCAGTTCGGCAAGGGCACGGTGCTGACCGTGGTGTGCGCCCTGGTCGTGGTCCCGGTCTGGGCCGTGGTCCTGACCAGCTTGTCCACCAAGGGCTCGATCAACGGCGCCGGCGGCCTGGTCCTGGTCCCGCACGGCCTGAGCCTGCAGAACTACCAGCTGATCTTCAGCGGCGGGACGGTGTCGCAGGCACTGTACGTGAGCCTGTTCGTGACGCTGATCGGCACCGCGCTGTCGATGATCGTCAGCGTCCTGTGCGCCTACGGCCTGTCCCGCCCGCACTCCTTCGGCCAGCGGCCGCTGCTGCTGATGATGATCGTCACGATGTTCTTCAACGGCGGCCTGATCCCCACCTTCCTGGTGGTCAGTGACCTGAAGCTGTACGGCAGCCTGTGGGCGATGATCCTGCCGTCGATGGTGAACGTCTTCAACATCCTCATCATCCGCTCCTTCTTCCAGAACACCGCCGCCGAGATGATCGAGGCCGCGCGCCTGGACGGCGCCAACGAGTGGCGCCTGCTGTGGTCGGTGGTCATCCCGACCTCGCGCCCGGTCCTGGCGGTCATGACGATGTTCTACGCGGTCACCTACTGGGGCACGTTCTTCAACGCGCTCCTGTACGAACCCGACAGCCGCAAGTGGCCCCTGGCGATGGTGATCTACGAGTACACGTACTCCGGCAACCAGATGCCCGGCATGGGCACCACCGGCATCGGCGGGCTGCAGAACGCCTCGCAGCTGGGCCTGCAGATGTGCGTGGTGTCGCTGTCGCTGGTGCCGATCATCGTGCTCACGCCGTTCGTGCAGAAGCACTTCGCCAAGGGGATGCTGACAGGGGCGATCAAGGGCTGACGGGGGCCGTGGCGAGCAATGCCGGGCGCGAAAACTCCTGGCGGAAGGGTGCGGCCGATGAGAATCTCGGCTATGGACGATTTGCCCTACTGGCCCATGACCAACCTGCGGCTGACCACGCCGAGACTGGAATTGCGGTTCCCGTCGAACCTCGACCTGGCGGCGCTGGCCACGGTGGCCGTCGGCGGCATCCATGACCCCGCCGTGCAGCCGTTCACCGCCGAGTGGACTGACGCGCCTCCCGCTCAGGTCGCGCTGAGCACTATGCAGTACCAGTGGGGAACCTGGGCGAACTGGAAACCGAATGATTGGGGGCTGAGCTTCGTCACTGTCCACAGCGGTCAGATCATCGGCACCCAGGAGATCGGCGCGAAGGACTTCGCGGTGTTGCGCGAGGTCCACAGCGGGTCCTATCTCGGCCGGGCCTTTCAGGGCCGAGGATTTGGAGCGGAGATGCGAGCGGCCGTGCTCCACCTGGCCTTCGCCGGTCTCGGTGCCCAGCACGCGACGTCCGGGGCGTTCGAGGACAACCAGGCGTCGCTCGGCGTCTCGCGCAAACTCGGATACCGCGAAGACGGCATCCAACGCTGTGTCGTGCGTGGCAAGGCATCGGTCCTGCGGCGCCTACGCCTGACCCGGGAAGACTGGGAGGCGCACCGCACGGCGCCAGTCGAGATCCACGGATTGGAACCGTGCCTGCCGCTGTTGGGCGCAGGACCTAACCATGCGACATTGCGGTAGCCGGGGACAGCCCCTTGACGGTCACGACGGACACCGACCCGGGTGAGCGCGTCACACGCACAGTGAAGGCATCGCGGTGGGGCTCGAGCACCACCGCGATGTAGCGTTGGTCCGCGCCGCGTACGTCGTCGACCATGTCGGCCGCGTCGCTCGGCTCGACGGCGACATCGGCGCCGGTGTGACAGCCGGAGGCGGTGCGCAGAATGATCACAGCTCCGGCAGTCACCGAGGTGACGGTGATGTCGTGGGCTGTGGCGTCCTCGATCACCGGTCCGGCCGGGTCGCGGCTGATCGTCTTCCCGCAGATCACGGTGGGCGGCGCGCCGCCTTTGGAAGACGCGCAGGACACACAGGAAGCCGCGATGGCCAGGCCGGCGAGGAGCCGGCTCGCCAACACACCGGGGGAGTGAGTAGTCACATCGCTACGGACGCGCTGGGCACGATCGAGGTTGCCCGGATATCCCGCGACGAAGCCCCGACCAGCACCTCATACCGTCCTTCGTCGAGGGCGAACTCCTGTGCCGCCTCGTCCCAGAACGCCAGGTCCGCCACCGGTACCTCGAACGCGACCTGCTCCCGGCCGCCCGACGCCAGCTGCACCTTCGCGAAGCCCGCGAGCTTGCGTAGCGGACGGCGCTCGCCGTCGAGCGAGCGGGTGTACAGCTGCACGACCTCCGCGCCGTCGCGGGCGCCGACGTTGGCGACGTCCAGCGTGACCGTCAGCGCCACCTCCGAACGCGCGACCTGCAGGCCCGAGTACTCGAACGCCGTGTACGACAGCCCGTGGCCGAACTCCCACAGGTGCTCGCGCCGCGAATACTGATACGTCCACTGCGACCCGATCACGTCGTAGTCGTACGGATCCGGCAGGCCGTCGGCGCTCGCGTACCAGGTCTGCGGCAGCCGGCCCGAGGGGTTGTGCCGGCCGGTCAGCACGTCGGCGACCGCCGTGCCGAGCTCCTGGCCGGCGTGCGAGGTCCACACGATGCGGGGGATCGCGGTGTCGATCGCGTAGGGATAGCTGGAGACGACCACCAGCGTCGTGGCCGGGTTCGCGGCGTGCACCGCCTTCAGCAGCGCCTGCTGGTGCGGCGGCAGCGCGAGGCCGTCGCGGTCGATGGTCTCGCGGCCGTTGATGTGCGGGTCGTTGCCGAGGACCAGGATCACGTGTTCGGCGCCGGCCGCCGCCCGGACCGCCTCGTCGAGTCCTGAGGCGACCACCTGCAGGGTGAACACATCCGAGGGGGCCTCCAGGTCGGCCACCAGGTCGCCGTCGGCGCCGACGCGCACGTACCGGCCGGTCGCGTTCGACCGCAGCGCGATGCCATCCGCCGCGGCCACTTCCTCGAACTCGAACAGCTCCCGCACCACCCAGCCGTCCGGCGTCGCGGCGCTCGCCGCCACGACCGCATCCTCGCCCACGCTCAAGTACTGACCGGAGGACAGGAGTTGGAGCGTGTGCACAGCGTTCGGGCACTGCACGCTCGTACTCCAGTCGACATGCTTGAAGGGCCCGAACTCGGCCCCGCCGGCCGACCGCAGCACCACGGTGTCCGACCCGTCGACCGGCACAGCGGCGCCAAGCGCCTCGGCGATGGACACCGAGTAGGGCAGCGTCCCGCTGTACCAGTCGGTCAGCACCCGCGACCCCAAGTGCCCGATGACCGCGACCGACTCCGAGGACGATTCCGAGGACGACTCCGACGTCGATTCCGCGGACGATTCCGAGGTCGACAGGCCGGCCAGCGGCGGCTCACCGCCCTCGTTGCGCAGCAGCACCACCGAAGCGCGCGCCGCCTCCAAAGCCAGCGCCGTATGCTCCGCGCACGCGATCACATCGGCCCGGATGCCGGCGTACGGATCTGTCTCCGGATCGAACTCGCCGGTGCGCTGCCGCATCAGCAGCACCCGCCCGACCGCCGCGTCGATGTCCGCCTCGCTCACCAGCCCCCGCGCCAGGGCCTCGGTGAACCGCTCGATCGTCGGCGCGCTGTCCTCGGAGTTGTCGGTGAAGCTGTCGATCCCGGCCAGCAGCGCGGCCGCGTGCGACTCGACGTGCGACGGGTAGTACTTCTCCCGCTCGACCAGGTTCGACGGCGCCTGCGCGTCCGAGCACACCGCCAGCTGCGGATCCCACGCCCGCAGCGCGGAGCGGATCAGGGGGTGGACATGGTTCGGGACCCCGTTGACCAGGTTGTAGCCGGGCATCACGCCGGCGACCGCGCCGTCCTCGATCGGGCGCCGGAACGCCGGCAGCTCGTATTCGTGCAGCACCCGCTCCGGGACTGTGGCGCTGGCGATGTCGCGGTCGGTCTCGGCGTTGTAGGCGAGGAAGTGCTTGAGCAGGGGAGCGGTCCGCCACACCCGCGGGTCCTCGCCGCGCAGACCGCGGCAGTAGGCGATCGCCATCTCGCCGGTGGCGTACGGGTCCTCGCTGTACCCCTCCTCGTTGCGGCCCCAGCGCGGGTCGCGCAGCAGGTTCACCACTGGGGCCCACACGTTCAGCGACACCATCGGGTACTTCTCGGCGACGTCGTTCTTCTGCATCGCGTTCTCCGTGTCCTGGCGGAACGCGCGGACCTCGCGGGACACGGCCTGCCCGACCCGCCGCACCAGTTCGGTGTCCCAGGTCGCGCCGAGCCCGACGGCCTGCGGGAACACCGTGGCGCGCCCGATCCAGCCGACGCCGTGCAGCGCCTCGCAGCCGGTGGTGAACGCCGCCAGTCCCAGGCGCGGGACGGCCGGCTGGTGCTGGTGCAGCATCGCGATCTTCTCCTCGATGCCCAGCTCGGCCAGGAGGGTGGCGGGATCGCGGTAGCGGGGGGCCTGGGTCACGGATGCGTCCTTCTGGGCGGCGGAGACAATCGAAGCGCTTCGATGTTTTCGGTCACCCGCGCCGGTGTCAAGGGGCGGGCGATCTCCGTGCGGACCTTGTGTCCCCGCCTTCGGCTGCCGTAGGGTCGGATATCGAAGCGCTTCGATTGGTCGTCCATCCCGGAGAGGTCCCTCGGTGCCACACCTGAACGACGCTACCCGCGGCCGGTTCCTGTACGGCGGCGACTACAACCCCGAGCAGTGGCCCGAACAGGTGTGGGTCGAGGACATGGCCCTGATGCGCCGGGCGGGTGTGAACACCGTGACCGTAGGCGTGTTCTCCTGGGCCCGCTACGAGCCCCGGCCCGGCGAGCGCGACTTCGCATGGCTGGACCGTGTCCTGGACCTGGTGCACGCCAACGGCATCAGCGCGATCCTCGCCACCCCGACCGCCTCCCCGCCGCCGTGGCTCGGCCACCTGCACCGCGACACCCTGCCGGTGATGGCCGACGGCGTCGTGCACGGATACGGCTCGCGCAACCAGTACTGCCCCTCCTCGCCGGTCTACCGCGAGCGGGCCGACGCGATCGTCGAAGATCTCGCGGCCCGGTACTCCCGCCACCCGGCCGTCGTGATGTGGCACGTCGGCAACGAGCCGGGCCCCTGGTGCTGGTGCCGCAACTGCGAATTCGGCTTCCGCCGCTGGCTGCGCGAACGCTACGGCGACGGCGAGGACGGCCTGGCGGCCCTGAACCAGGCCTGGGGCACCGTGTTCTGGAGCCAGCACTACGGCGGCTGGGCCGAGATCAAACCGCCGCGCGCCGCCCCGTACATGCTCAACCCCGCGCAGGTCCTGGACTACAGCCGCTTCCTGTCCGACGCCCTGGTCGCCTGCTTCGACGCCGAGGCGGCGATCCTGCGGCGGCACAACCCCGACCTGCCGATCACCACCAACCTGATCCCCGACTATCACGCGATCGACCAGTGGGACCTGCGCGGCCGCTTCGACTTCGCCTCCGTGGACAGCTACCCCGACCCCGCGCTCGGCCCCGCAGCCGGCGCCGACCACGCCTACGCCGCCGACCTGGCCCGCTCACTGTCCGGCGGCCGACCCTGGGTCCTCATGGAACAGGCCCCCTCCGAGGTGAACTGGCGGCAGGTCAACAAGCACAAGAAGCCCGGCCAGATGCGGCTGTACTCGCTGCAGGCCATCGCGCGCGGCGCCGACGCCTCCCTGTTCTTCCAATGGCGCCAGGCCGCCTCCGGCGCCGAACGGTTCCACTCCGGCATGCTGCCCAACGCCGGACCCGACACTCGCACCTTCCGCGAGGTCACCGACCACGGCCGCGAACTGGCCGCGGACGAAGGACTCAGGGCCCTGGTCGGGACGACGACGGCGGCGCGCGCCGCGATCGTGCTGGACTGGCCGAGCCGCTGGGCGCTGGGCTGGCGGGGCAAGCCGTCGGAGCGGGTGGACTACCAGCGGATCGTGAAGCAGTGGCATGCCTCGCTGTGGCGGCAGAACATCACCGCGGACTTCGTGCGGGTCGGCGACGACCTGAGCGGCTACGCCCTGGTCCTGGCCCCGGCGCTGCACGTGCTGTCCACGGCCGACGCCGAACACCTGGCGCGCTACGCCCACGACGGCGGATGCCTGGTCGTCGGCCACCTGAGCGGGACCGTCGATCAGACCACGCGCCTGCATCCCGGCGGCTATCAGGCTGCGGCGTTGCGCGAGGCGCTGGGGGTGTTCGTCGAGGAGCTTCATCCGTTGGACGAGGGCGAGACAGAGCCCTGCCGGTCCGCCGAGCTCGGCGCGTTCGACGCCGTGGACTGGACCGAGCTGGTGCATCCGCGCGGTGCGCGGGTCGTCGCCGAGCTGGGCGACGGCCGGGCCGCGGTGACCCGGAACGTCCACGGCTCCGGCACGGCCTGGTACCTCGCGGTCCAGCCGGCCGGCGAGGGCCTGGACCGGATCCTGTCCGAGGCGGCGCGCCGGGCCGGGGTCGGACCGGCGCTGGCCGGGCTGCCGGCGGGCGTGGAGGCGGTGCGGCGCGGCGGCACGCTGGTGCTGCTCAACCACAACGCGGCGGCCGTGAAGATCGACGAGGGTATCGACGAGGGTCCGGACGTCGCCGGATGCGAACTGCCCGGGTTCGGCGTCCTGCTCCACGACGGCCGGTGAGACAGTCCACAATGACAGGCATGACCGATCCGAAGGGCCAGGGTACGAGGATGGCGACACTCGCCGAAGTGGCGAAGCACGCGGGGGTCTCGCCGAGCACGGTGTCCTACGTCCTGAGCGGCAAGCGCTCGATCTCGGACTCGACCCGGCTGCGGGTGCAGGCCGCGATCGACGCGCTCGGCTACCACCCCAACGCCGGGGCCCGGGCGCTGGCCAGCAGCAAGTCGCACATCGTGGCGCTGGTCGTGCCGCTGCGCACGGATCTGTACGTGCCGGTGATGATGCAGATCGCGATCGCGGTCACCACCACCGCCCGCCAGTACGGGCACGACGTGCTGCTGATCACCAACGACGAGGGCCCCGACGGCGTGCGCCGGGTGGCCGGCAGCGGCCTGGCCGACGGCGTGATCCTGATGGACGTGGAGCTGGAGGACGAGCGGGTGGAGGTGCTGCGCCGCCAGGGCACCCGGGCCTCGCTGATCGGCCTGCCCGCGGACCCCGCCGGGCTGTCCTGCGTGGACCTGGACTTCGCCGCCGCCGGCGCCGCGGCCGCCGACCACCTGGCGGACCTGGGCCACCGCCAGATCGCCTTCATCGGCCAGAGCGAGGGCGTCTACCGCCGCCACACCGGCTTCGCCGAGCGCACGCTGGCCGGGTTCCAGGAGCGCTGCACGGCACGCGGCCTGCGCGCGGTGCACCGGCCCTGCGACGCCTCGTTCGAAGGCGCCGCCGGCGTCCTGGCGCGCATCTTCGAGGACCGGCCGGACACCACCGGACTGGTGGTGCAGAACGAGGCGATGATCGCGCCGCTGCTGGGCCTGCTGCGCTCCTCGGGGCGCACGGTCCCGGAGGAGGTGTCGATAGTGGCGATCGGCCCGGACGAGCCGGTGGCGGTGCAGACCTCACCGCGGCTGACGACGATTCCGGTGCCCGCGCAGGAGCTCGGGCGGCAGGCGGTGGAGATGCTGCTGGGGCCCGATGCCGGCAAGTCCGGGGTGACGCTGCTGCCGCCGACGCTGTCGGTGCGGGAGAGCACGGCGCCGGCGCCGGGGCCCGCTGCGGGTTCGGGGCGCTGAGACGGGCCGGATTCGGGGCTCCCAGAAGCGGGAGCCTCTTGTGCGGACACTGTTCCGGTGCCCGCTGCTCCAGTGTCCGCAACTCCGCTTTCCGGCTACTCCGCTACTCCGCTACTCCGGTGTCCGCCGCCGCGCTTTCCGCTACTCCGCGCCGGGCGCCGAGAGCCGCCGGGTGATCCGGCCGAAGAGCTCTTCCAAAGGCTCGCCGAGTTCCCGTCCGAACTCGGTGAGCCCGTAGGTGACCTGTGGCGGCGTCGTCGGCTCGACGTGCCGCCAGACCAGGCCGTCCTGGACCAGTGCGCGCAGCGACTGCGAGAGCATCTTCTCGCTGACGCCCTCGATGCTTTCGCGCAGTTCGAAGAAGCGCAGATCGCCGCGCTGCAGGCAGATCAGGACCCAGATGCCCCAGCGGCTGGTGACGTGGTCGACCACGTCGCGCGCGGGGCAGTCGGTGTGAAACACGTCATAGCGTGCCCTGACATCGGGTGGGGTGAGCTGTGCGCCTCCGGCCATGGCAGGAGCTTACCTTCAGGTACGTCCTTACCAAAAGTTAGCCCGGATCCTAGCGTTGCGGTCATAAGGAAACACCAGCACGAAGGAGCTGTTCCATGATCGTGGTGACCGGTGCCACCGGAAACATAGGCAGGCCGCTGACCCAGGCGCTCGCCGACGCGGGCCAGGAGGTGACGGCGGTGTCGCGGCACGCCGCGCCGGTGCCGGCCGGCGTCCGCCACGTGGTGGCCGACCTGGCCGCGCCCGACAGCCTGAAGCCGGTCCTGACCGGGGCGAAGGCGCTGTTCCTGCTGCTGTCTGGCGACCTGCACGCGGTCGGGGCCAACCCGGCCGACGTCGTGAGGGCGGCGGCGCAGGCGGGAGTCCGGCGCCTGGTCCTGCTGTCGACCCAGGGCGTCGCGACCCGGCCGTTCGGCACGACGCGGATCAAGATGCTGGCGTTGGAGGACGTGGTGCGGAAGTCCGGCCTGGACTGGGCGATCCTGCGGCCCGGCGGCTTCGCCACCAACGCCCTGTGGTGGGCCGAGTCGGTGCGCACGCGGCAACTCGTCGCGGCGCCCTTCGGCGACACCGGCGTCCCGATCATCGACCCGACGGACATCGCCGAGGTCGCGGCGGCCTGCCTGGTGGACGACCGCCACACCGGCGGCGTGTACACACTGACCGGCCCGGAGGTCATCACGCCGCGCGGGCAGACGGAGGCCATCGCCGCCGCACTGGGCACGCCGGTGCGCTTCCACGAGCTCACCCGCGCCGAGGCGAAGGCCTATATGACGCAGAGTATGCCGGGCGAGCTCGCCGACGACACGCTCGACATCCTCAGCGCGCCGAGCGAGGCCGAGCTGCAGATCAGCCCGGATGTCGAGCGGGTGCTGGGGCGGGTGCCGCGGTCGTTCGGGGAGTGGGCGGCGCGGAACGTCGAGGCGTTTCGGTAGCGCGGGATAACAGGCCCGAAGCGTGGTAACGCGCAATCCGCTGCGGGTCGACAGCAAGTCTTCGCCAACGGCGACGGGATGTGTTCCGTAAGCGGCCGCGATTCGTAGGCGGCCGCGAGCCGGATCCCAGTGACCTGACCGATCCGCAGTGGAACTTGATCCGGCCGGTGATCGCGTGTCGCGGCACCGAGGCCGAACACCGCGGGGGGTATGCGGTGGAACTCTGCTCCGCGGATCAGGGTTCCGCGACGATCGTTGCGACGCCATAGAGATCACCGGTCTGCCGCTCGGCGACACTGCCGGCGGTCCGCACATGGATGGCGGGGATGCCGCCGGCCTGCGCCCCCTGCACGTCCGCGGTGAGACTGTCACCGATCATCCACACGCGCCGGGGCCACCGGGCCGCCGCCAGCGCAAGCCGGAAGGCTTCCGGATGCGGCTTCTCGTATCCGGTGACCGCCGAGTTGACCACTGCCGAGAACCGCGCTCGCAGCCCCAACGCCGCCAGCAGCCCGTCAAGCTCCGGCACATGGTTGGACACCAGAATGTGATCCCATCCTTGCTCAGACAGCGCGGTGAGCACCGGTAGCGTGTCATCGAACAGACGCCAACATCCCGGGTCGGGGTAGATCTCACGCACTGCGCCGGCGGCCAGGCGGGCAGTGTTGCTCGGCACGCCGAGCCGCTCCAGTGCGGCGGACAGAACAGCGGCCAGGTGCGCCCACCACAGGTCGGGTGAGTTCAAGTGCGGGTGGCCGACCTCGTGCTCATGCCAGGGGAAACCCGCTGACAACTGCCCGGCGATGTCCGATCGCTCCAGGCCGTGGCCGACCGCGGCACCGTCGAGGGCCTGCAGCAGCGCGCCCGACCACATTCCTGGACGCTCTCCCAACGTCCCGTCGAAGTCCCACAGCAGAACTCCGATGCCGGCCATGGCCCACCGTCCCGTCTCCAACGTCATCAAGACCAGAATCAGGCAAAGTCTTCCCAACCGCTCGCTCAGGCTGTCAGCGCTGTCCCGACAACATCTGGCAGGGCGCCGGCACTCTCGCCGCCTACGCGCAGCGGCTCGTCGCGGCGACCGCCGTGGGGCTTCTGGTGGGACTAGAAGGCCGGTGGCCTCCCGCAGGCGGGAGGCCACCGGGTTCTCCGTGCGACCTTATGTGCAGGAGATCTGCGCCCCCGCCCAATCGCCGTGGTCGTTCCCGTTGCCGTCCCCGCCGTCCCCGACCACCAGGTCGAGGACCTGGGCCCCGGTGACGTCAGCGGTCAGGCTGGTCGCCGCCTGGTGCCCGCGGATGACCGGCGTGCTGGTCAGGGTCTTCCCGTCGGCGAGCACGCTGAAGGTGACGCTGCCGCCGCCCTTCGTCTCGTCGTCCACGCCGACCGAGGTGGTGAAGGTGGTGCAGTGGCCGCCGAGGTACACCTTCACGTCGCTGGGCGAGTTCGTTCCGAGGCCCTTGGCCCAGGTCACGCCGTTGATGGTGATCGTGTGTCCGTCGCCGGCCGCCTGCTCGCCGTTGCTCATGTCGCGTTCGACCGGTCCCCAGCCGTTGGTGGCGGAGATGAACGGCAGATCGCTGACGTAGTCCTGGCCCGTCTTGGGCGGCACGTAGTAGCCGACGACCCGTTCGTCCTTCGCCGTGCCGGGTTTGCCGCGCTGGGTGTAGCCGACCGTCGCGGTGAGCGCGCCGGCCGCGGGCTGGCTGCCCGACGACGGCTGCACGGTCCAGGTGACCGTCGCCGATTGCCCCTCCTTCAGGGAGCTGATCGAGGCCGGGCTGGGGGCGCTCGCCGTCCAGCCCGCCGGAAGGCTCAGCGCGGGGGTGAGGCCGGTCGCGCGTCCGTGTCCGGCCGGGACCGAGACGGTCGCGGTGGCGGTGAAGGGCGTCGCGGCCTGCGCGGTGTCGGGGACCTGGAGGCTCACGTCCACGCCCGGCGCCGCGGGCATCGCGTACGTGGCCTTGGTGTAGCGCGGGCTGTCGACCGGGTTCACGGCGAGCGAGGACGCGTAGCTGCCGTAGTCGGTCAGCGAGACCGTCCCGAGGCCGCCGGTGCTGCCGTCCAGGTTCCACACCGCGATCGCGATCGTGTTGTTCCCGTCGGTCTTCAGGATCCCGTTGGAGATCGGGAAGCTGTGCTGCGGGCCGAGGTAGTTGACGTAGTTGCCGACCATCCAGCCGTTGACGTAGATCTCCGCGCGGTACTGCTTCGACGGGTCGTCGGCGATGGTCAGCCCCAGGGAAGTGTCCTGGCCCTTCGGCAGGTTCAGGTTCACGTTCGTGCGGTACCAGGCGACGCCCGGCGTGGTGTGCGCGGTGTCGTGCGCCGGCAGGCTCACCGGCTTCCAGGCCGTGTCGTCGAAGCCCGGTAGCGACCAGCCGGCGCGCTCCCCGTACAGGCCGCCGGTGGACAGCGGACCGCGCACCGGGTCGATCTCCTGCTCGCCGCCGCGGACACCCTGCAGCCGCCAGGTCACCGAGGTCAGCGGGGAGCCCAGGAGCGAGGCGCTGGTCAGGCCGCGGGCGGAGGTGTTGTTGTTGGAGGAGTTGTAGTCCTCCTCGTGGCCCATGTTCACGGTCAGCACCGAGATGATGTTGTCCCCGCTCTGCTTCAGCGACCCGGCCGGGAACGTGAAGTCACCGCTGCCGTTGGTGGAGCTGCCGAGGAACGTCCCGTTCAGCCAGACCGAGAACGCCTGCGCGCCGCCTCCTGAATCAGAGACCAGATGGATGCCGGTGGCGCCGGGGGAGTAGCGGAACCTGCCGCGGTACCACGTGCTGCCGGTGTGGAAGCCGTAGTCGTCGGCGTAGAGGACCGGCAGCGAGCCGATACCGGTGGCGCTGTAGGTGCTCGTCTTGTCAGCCACCGGCCAGGTGGAGTCGTCGAAGCCCGGCTGTGCCTCCGGCGACTCGGCCTGGTACTTCCAGTCGGTGAGCGCCGGCAGGGTGATCGCGGCAGCGGTGGATATCGTGCCGACCAGGCTTCCGGTGGAGGAGGCCTTGGCGTGCACGGCATGCCCGTTCCAGGTCACCGACTTCGCCGAGGTGAACACCTCGATACCGGGGTCGGTGCCGTTGTCGCCGGTCAGGTTCAGGACCTTGCCGCCATCGGTGCCGGCAGCGGTCCGCAGCAGGTGGGTCCCGCGCACGAGAACCGGACCTGTGGCGGTGTTCTGCGTCCAGAAGGTCTCGGCGGTCGGCTTGTCGGCGAGCAGGAGCAGCAGCGGCCGTGAGCCGCCTCCGGTGATGCTCACCCGGGTCAGGCCGGAGTGCTTGTAGTTCAGCCGCAGGTCGCCGCTGGCGGCGTCCCAGGTGACCTTGACCGCGCCGTCGGTGCTCTGGACCGTCGGCCGGCTCGGGTACCGCAGCACCGTCTCGCCGTCGGTGCCCTGGTCGTTGTAGAGCACGGCGATGTCGCGGCCGCCGATGGTCTGCGTAGTCATCAGCTGTGAGGTCGAGTACTGCAACTGCGAGTCGCCGAGCTTGGTGTCCGCCACGAGCAGGTCCGACTCGCGCCCGTTGAGGGTGATCGCGGTGCTGGGCTCCTGGGGGACGGTCGGATAAGTGGGGCCGGCCCCACTTCCGGCCGGCGGCAGGTCGATGGCGTCCACGGAGACGAAGTTGTCCGTCGAGCCGGAGGCGTGGGTGCCGTCGACGACGATCTTCAGCGTGTGCGGCCCCGCGGCCAGACCGCCGGCCTTATAGAGCACAGCCTGGCTCTGGCTGCCGGAGCAGTCGACAGTGGCCTGCTTCACGCCGTCGAGGTAGACGTCGGCGTAGCCGTGGTTGTTGGTCTTCGACCCGATCCACCGGATCGCCGTGCCGGTGAACGGGACGGTCAGCGAGTCGCCGGCGGTGTTGGAGAACGACTCGGTGTTCTTGAAGTCGCTGCCGGTGTAGCTCTGGTTGGCGACGTGCGACCACGAGCCGGTGTACTGCAACGCCGGGTCGGTGTCGTCGTAGGTGTAGTTCCCGGCGGGAAGCGCGTTGAAGTCGATGGCGATGTGCGTGTTGTCCACCGCGGTCGAGGTCGAGTCCGAGTGCCGCAGCACGTGGAACTGGGAACCGGTGTCGGGGTTGCGCCGCGCGGTGTCCACGACGGCGTTGTCGTCCGGCGCGGTGGTCTGGATCGGGTCGGTCTTGGTCAGATCCGGCATCGAGGCGAGGGCGTCGCCGATCAGCTTGTCCTCGTAGTACTTCGGATCGAGCTGCCGGGTCTCCCGGATCGCCGCGCCGTAGTCGTACGACGTGTAGTTCTCCGGCTCGCCCAGCCAGCCCCAGTTGGTGCCACCGTAGGTCATGTAGAAGCTTTGGGCGGTCGCGCCCACGGCTATGTTGTTCTTGTAGAACACGTCAGCGAACTGATCGTTGATCAGCTGGGCGCACTTGTCGTAGCCCGGGCCGCCCCACGGGTCGAAGGCACCGCCCTGGAACTCCGGCGTGTACAGCGGCTTGCCGGCCGGGTGGTCGTAGCTGATGTCGGGAACGCCGTTCCACGAGCTCGGGTTCGAGCAGTCGAAGCCCTGGGGGTAGGAGTCGGGGCCGTCGACGTCCAGGGCGCCGGTCCCGCTGGTGAACGTCCCGTTGTTGTTGCCGGTCAGCGGCACGGTGATGCCGTCGGCGCGCGCCTTGTCCTCCAGATGCTGCATGTAGGCGCGGCTGTCCGTGGAACCGTTGTAGTACTCGTTCTCGACCTGGTACGCGATCACCGTGCCGGTGCCGTTGGTGAGCTGGTGCCGGGCCAGGATCGCGTCGATCTGGGTGAGCCACTGGTCGGCGTAGGACAGGAACGCCGGGTCGTCGGTGCGGTTCTTCACGTTCTTCGTGCCCAGCCAGGCCGGCAGGCCGCCGCCGTCGACCTCGGCGTTGATGTACGGCGCGGGCCGGGCGATCACGTACAGGCCCGCCTGCTGCGCCATGTCCAGCAGCTCGTCCACGTTCCGCACGCCGGTGAAGTCGTACACCCCCGGCGCCGGAGAGTGGTATCCCCAGTCGAAGTACAACGACGTGGTGTTGAACCCGGCCGCCTTCATCTTCTGGAAGATGTCCAGCCAAAGGCTGGGGCTCGGCAGGCGGAAGTAGTGGAACTCGCCGGACCACAGGTACGTGCGCTTGCCGTCGACGAGGAAGGAGTAGCCGTCGTACGTGACCGTGTGAGGAGTCGCCGTGGCGGCTGGTGGCGTCGCCGTCGACGCCGTTGACGCCGGCGTGACGCCTCTGCTCTGCGTCGGGCTCGCGTGCGCGCCACCGACGGAGCCGATCATCAGCGCGATGGCGGCGCCCGCCGCCGCCAGCGTCCTGCGAGTGCGGCGAAGCCGCAGGGGACTGTGTATCCGAGGATTCATACGACGTTCCCGCCCACGAAGTGCCGATCTGAGCAAAGCTGATGAATTATGTGACTGCGTGTTCCCTAGTGTTGGGTATGTATAGTCCGCGCGCGCCCCGCTGTCCAGAGCACTGCCGCCTGACACAGAGTGTTGACGTCCCGACCAGCCTTGTCCGACGATGAATCCCGTTCGCACGAAGGTTCAAGCACCCTTCGAGCAGGCTTCAAGCACGTTCGGGCAACGCTGAAAAGAATCGATGGTGCAGCTGGTGGCAGACCGCATTCTGGTGCCCTTCTCGGGTGACGGTTCGGGCGAGTGCGAGGTGACCTGGGGGCAGCGCAACATCCTGCGCATGATGCAGCTCGCGGGGGAGGCCGTGATGATCGGCGGTACGGTGCCCCTGGAGGAGGGGACGACCGTCGAGCACATCGTCCACCTGCTGGCGTTCATCGTGGAGCGGAACCAGTCGCTGCGGACCCGCTACCGGATCCGCGAGGACGGCGAGCCGATGCAGGTGCTGTCCTCCTCCGGCGAGGTGGCCCTGGACATCGTCGACATCGGACCCGACGAGGACGCCGCCGAGGCCGCCGAGAAGGTCCGCGCCGGGTACGAGCACGGGCCGTTCGACATCGAGACGGACTGGCCGGTGAAGATGGCCGTCATCCGCCGCGGCGAGGAACTGCTCTACTTCGCCGCGATGTACCCGCACATCGCCATCGACGGGCTCGGATTCGAGGCGCTCGTCGGCGACCTTGCGAACCTGGACCGGGAGACCGGCGAGCACCTGGCCCCGCGCGAGGGCATGCAGCCCTTCGACCTGGCCCGACAGCAGCAGACCGCCACCGCCCTGCGCCAGAGCGCCGCCTCGGTCGCGTACTGGGAGAAGATGGTGCGGCAGGTGTCGGGCAGCCGCTTCGACACCGAGTACGAGCCGTGCGATCCCCAGTGGTGGGACCTGGTCTTCGACTCCAAGGCCATGTACCTCGCCGCGACCTGCATCGCCGCCCGCACCGGCGCCAACACCGGCTCGATCCTGCTTGCCGCCCACGCCGTGGGCCTGGCCAAGGTCTCCGGCAAGAGCCCCAGCGCCATCCGGACATTCGTCAGCAACCGCTTCCGGCCGGGCCTGCGCGAGACGGTCACCCCGCTGCTCGCCTCCTGCCTGTGCGTGATCGACGTCGCCGACACCGACTTCGACACCGTCGCCCTGCAGGCTTGGCAGGCTCAGCTGAAGGCCGGCAAGTTCGCCTACTTCGACCCGCGCGACCTGCTGGCGATGTTCGAGCGGGTGGCCGCCGAGCGCGGCGAGGAGGTCGACCTGCTGTGCTACTTCAACGACCTGCGACGCGCCTCCGCCGCGGTCCGGCCCGGGCCGCTGCCCACGCCCGAGGAGATCGAGGCCGCGCTGCCGCTGACCACGCTCACGTGGGGCCCGCACACGGACGTCCCGGACGCGCAGACGTTCATGGAACTCAACCCCGTCCCGGACACGGTCAACTTCATGCTGCGCGTCGACACCGAGAAGGTGACACCCGAGGAGCAGGAGCTGATCGTCCGGGAGATGGAGCGGATCCTCGTCGCGGCCGCGTTCGACCCCGCCTGCCCGACCGGGATCTCCGCGGGCGCGGCGCTCTCGGCTAGCGGGGCGCCGGCGCAGGCCCAGTAGACGCCCGGGGGACCAGGCGCGTCCCGACCACGACGTGCCTGGTCTCCCGCCGCGCGACGGCATCGAGCAGCAGCTCCAACGCGCCCGCGGCCAGCTCCTCCGGATCGATGCGCACGCTGGTCAGCGCCGGGGTGCACACCGCCGCCAGCAGCGTGTCGTCGATGCCGACCAGGCTCACATCCGCCGGCACCCGCACCCCCAGCGCGGTGAACTGCTGAAGCGTGCCGAGCGCCACCAGGTCGTTGTGCGCCAGCACCGCCGTCGCGCCGCCGGTGGCTACGAGCGTGGCCGCGTGGACGCCGGACTCGAACCGCGCCTCGTACGGGCCCAGTTCCACGACCGTCAGCCCCAGCCCGCGGAAGATCTCGGCGAGCAGCTTGTCCCGCTCGAACCCGGGACGGCTGGCGTCGATGAGCGCGCAGCGGCGGTGGCCGAGCGCGTAGAGCAGCTCGCCGGCCTGCCGGACGCCCGCGGTCAGGTCGATGCGCAGGCTGCTGATGCCCGGCACCTCCCGGTTCACCAACACCAGCGGCGTCTGCGCGGCGATCTCGACCAGGCGCTCGTCGGACAGCCCCGAGGCCCACAGCAGCAGCCCGTCCACACGGTTGGCGACGGCCGCGATGGCCTCCAGCTCCGCGCTCTCGCGGTCGTCGCAGTCAGCGACCAGCGTGGTGTAGCCGAGGGTGCGGGCCCGCTGTTGCAGGGCCTTGAAGATCGGCGGATAGAACGGGTTGGTGATGTCCGGGACGATCATGCCGAGCGTCGCCGTGGTGCCGGCCCGCAGTGAGCGCGCCGAGGGGTTGGGGGAGTAGCCCAGCTCGGCGCAGACCTCCAGGATCCGGTCCCGGGTCTCGGCGCGCACCTGGTCCGGCGCGGTGAAGGCGCGGGAGACCGTGGACGTCGAGACGCCGACGAGCTTGGCCACCTCGTTGATCGTCACCGCCATGCGGCCCAGCGTAGTCAATCGTTCTCAGACGCGGCAACCAGCGGGGCCCTGGTGCGCCGTCCGGGTTCTCGCTACATTTGCGGGAACGATTGCGGGAACGTTTGCAGAGGAGTCGCAGTGGCCATCACCATCGGCATCGTCGGCGCCGGTCAGTTCTCCGGCCAGTTCGCCAAGCTGTGGCAGCTCCATCCCGGCGTCGGCGACGTGTTCGTCACCGACCTGCTGCCGGAGCGGGCCGAACGCCTCACCGCCGAATACGGACTCGCCGGCACGCTGCCGTCCTTCGAGGCGATGCTCGCCTCCGACGTCGACGCCGTAGCGATCTTCACCCAGCGCTGGACGCACGGCGCCCTGGTCGTTCAGGCACTGCGCGCGGGCAAGCACGTTTACTCCGCGGTGCCCATGGCCGTCACCCACGAGGAGATCGCCGCCATCATCGAGGAGGTCCGCCACACCGGGCTGACGTACATGATGGGGGAGACCAGCCACTACAACCCGGCCACCGTGCACGCCCGGGACCTGGTCGCCAAGGACGCCTTCGGCAGGCTCTTCTACGCCGAGGGCGACTACGTGCACGACATGGACCTCGGGTTCTACGACGCCTACAAGTACAGCGGCGGCGAGAACTGGAAGGCCACCGCCAGCTACCCGCCGCTGCTCTACCCGACCCACGCCCTGGGCGGCATCCTCGGCGCGTGGCAGACGCACGCGGTGAGCGTGTCCGCGATCGGGGTCGCCGACGACCGCGGCGACGGCGTGTTCGACAAGGACGTGAGCATGTTCGCCAACGACTTCTCGAACGCCACCGCCCTGTTCGAGGCCGCCGGCGGCGGCAGCTTCCGCACCAACGAGTTCCGCCGCGTCGGCTACCCCTCGCGCATCCGCGAGTCCCGCTTCCGGTTCTTCGGGACGCAGGGCAGCCTGGAACAGCTGGCGACGGTGAGCCTGTGGCAGGACCGTGAGGGCGTCACCGACATCAGCGACCACCTCCAGCCGCGTCCCACGCTGCCGCCGGACGACCCGTCGTTGCAGCACGTCGCCCCGGCCCTGCGGGACGCCTTCACCTCCGGCTCGGCGCCGGTGCACGACCGCGGCCGGCTGCCGAAGGAGTTCGCGAACGCCGCCAACGGCCACGAGGGCAGCCACCACTTCCTGGCCGACGACTTCGTCGCCGCGGTGACCGACGGCACCCTGCCGCCGGTGAACGCGTGGGTCGCGGCGCGGTACACGCTGCCGGGGATCATCGCGCACGAATCCGCGCTGAACGGCGGCATCCGGCTGGCGATCCCGGACTTCGGCGACGCCCCGGGGACCTGAGCTGGAGATCTGATCTGGAGCCTGATCTGGAGCCTGATCTGGGGGAGAATCGACCCAAT
This sequence comes from Catenulispora sp. GP43, assembly GCF_041260665.1. Lineage (NCBI taxonomy): Bacteria > Bacillati > Actinomycetota > Actinomycetes > Catenulisporales > Catenulisporaceae > Catenulispora > Catenulispora sp. GP43. The sequence continues at coordinate 196,194 of NZ_JBGCCT010000013.1, forward strand.
TCGGCGCGTCCTACCCATTACAGGCGCGCCCGACCCCCATGATAGCGATCATGACTGCGCGCGATCATGACTCCACGGTGTTCTTCAGCGTCTCGATGTCCCTGGACGGCTACAGCGCGCCGGTGTCGATGGACGCCCTTCTCGCCACCCCCGAGCAGCGGAAGCAGGACCCGCGGCTGGACGAGTGGATGGGGCAGTGGATGGAGCTGCAGGGGTGGCTCTTCCCGCTGCGCTTCTTCCGGGAGAACCTCACCCTGGGCCAGGGCGGCGAGGAAGGGCTCGACAACGACATCGCCCGGCAGACCTTCGAGCGCACCGGCTCGAGCGTCATGGGCAAGCGCATGTTCGACCTCGGCGAAGCATCCTGGCCGGACGACCCGCCGTTCCACACCCCGGTGTTCGTGCTCACCCACGAGAAGCGCGACCCCTGGGAGCGCGAGGGCGGCACGACCTTCCACTTCGTCAACGACGGCATCGAAAGCGCGCTGAAGCAGGCGCGCGACGCTGCGGGGGAGCGCGATGTGCGTATCGCCGGCGGTAGCGATGCGATTGTGCAGTATCTCAACGCCGGGCTGGTCGACGAGTTCTCGATCGCGGTGTCGCCGGTGCTGTTCGGTGCCGGGACGCGGTTGTTCGACAACGTGGACGCCTCCAAGGTCGCGATCGAGCCGGTGCGTTCGGAGGCTTCCTCGCGCGTGACACATCTGACATATACGGTGCGGCAGCGGTAGTCCACGCACACGATGGTCGAGGCCGGTCGCGGGTACTACCCGCGACCGGCCTCACTTGTTCCCGTCTGTATCCACCGGCAGATCTGGCTCCACCGGCAGACCCGTGGTCGGCGCCCGAAATCTCATGCTCATCTCATCTTGACGCCTAACGGTCGGATCCGTTTACTCCAGTCGTAGAAGTTTGATACCCCCTGTTCGGTTGCTTGTCTTCCTGTTTGATTCCCGGTCCCGTTTCACCGTCCATCAGGGAGCACGTCATGCACACCGCCCCACTCGCACGTCCCGGCCCGCGCCGCGTCCTCGCCTTGTTCGTGGCGGCGCTCCTCGCCCTGTTCTGCGTCAACAGCCAACAGCCCAAGGCCTACGCGCAGAGCAACGGCGCGGCGACCACGCCGTTGATGGGCTGGAGCAGCTGGTCGTTCCTGCGCAACGCCCCGACCGAGGCGAAGATGAAGGCCCAGGCCCAGGCGATGTCGTCCTCGGGTCTGGTCGCCGCCGGCTACAAGTACGTCAACCTCGACGACTTCTGGTACCTCGACCCCGCCAGCACCGTCGACTCCTACGGCCGGTGGGTCACCGACACCGGCAAGTTCCCGGACGGCATGGCGAATCTGGGCTCGTACATCCACTCCCTCGGCGAGAAGTTCGGGATGTACCTGACGCCCGGGATCCCGGTCGCCGCCTACAACCAGAACACGCCGATCCAGGGCACCTCGTTCCACGCCAGGGACATCGTCTCCAACACCAGCAGCACCGAGACGAACTACAACTTCGGCGGCGGCCGCATGTACTACATCGACTACGCCAAGAACCCGACCGCCGCGCAGGCGTTCCTGAACTCCTGGGCCGACGCGCTCGCCGGCTACGGCATCGACTACCTGAAGATCGACGGCGTCAGCCCGAACGACGGGGACAGCGAGGCCGTCGCCGACGTGCAGCACTGGTCGCAGGCGCTCAACCAGTCGGGCCGCACCATCCACCTGGAGCTGTCCAACTCGCTGACCACCGCCGACGCCGCCTCCTGGCAGCAGTACGCCAACGGCTGGCGCATCGACGGCGACGTCGAGTGCTACTGCGGCTCGAACTCCTCCTTCCCGCTCACCGACTGGAACAACGTCAGCGCGCGGTTCAACGACGTGCAGCCGTGGATCGGCACCGGCACCACCGGCGGTTGGAACGACCTGGACTCCGTCGAGGTCGGCAACGGATCCAACGACGGACTCACCTACGACGAGCGCAAGACGCAGCTGACGCTGTGGGCGATCGAGAACTCCAACCTGACGCTCGGGGTGGACCTGACCAACCTGGACTCGACCGACGTCGGGCTGTTGACCAACAGCGAAGTACTGGCCGTGGACCAGTCCGGGCACCCGGCGCGCGCGGTCGACCGCACCACGCAGCTCCAGGCGTGGTACGCGGCGAACGGCGACGGCAGCTACACCGTGGCGCTGTTCAACCTGTCGGGCTCGGCCGCCACGGTCTCCGTCAACTGGCAGGACATCGGCTTCACCGGTTCCTCCGCGACGGTGCACGACGACTGGTCGCACACCGACCTCGGCACGTTCGCCACCGGCTACGGCGTCTCGCTGCCCTCGCACGGGGCGACGCTGCTGAAGGTGGTCCCGACCAGCGCGGTCAACTACACGGCGCTGTCGTACAACATCGTCAACACGAACAGCGGCATGAACCTGGCCACCTCGGGCAGCGCGATCGTGCAGCAGAGCGCTGACAACGCCCTGGACCAGGAGTGGCAGCTGGTCCCGGTCGGCGACGGCAGCTTCAAGGTGCTCAACCGCACCAGCCACCTCCAGCTGGCGATCCCCTCGACCAGCCAGGGCGCACAGCTGACGCAGAAGACCGACGACAACGCCACCGACGCGCAATGGCGGTTCGTCCCGACCGGCAGCGGCTCCTACACGCTGAAGTCCTCTGGGGACGGCCTGCTGGCCGACGTCTCCCGCAACTCGACGGCGGCCGGCGCACAGGTGATCCAGTGGCCGTCCAACAACGGCGCCAACCAGAAGTGGACCCTGGTCCCGGTTCCCGACGCGAACCAGGGCTACCGGGTCGAGAACCTGCTGACCGGTGGCCGGCTGGATGTGAACAACGACTCCACCGCCGACGGCGCCACGCTGCTGCAGTGGTCCGACAACGGCCAGGCCGACCAGCGGTGGACCTTCGTCCGGCAGAGCAGCGGCGCGTACACGATCGTCAACACGAACAGCAGCAAGCTGGTCAACATCCCCGGTCCGACGACCACCGCGGCGACGCAGCTGATCCAGTACGCCGACGACGGGAACAGCAACTCGCGCTGGACGCTGGTCGATGACGGTCCGGGGGTGATCGGGCTGAAGAGCGTGTACGACGGCCAGATGATCGATGTCTCCGGAGGTAGCACCAATACCGGGACAGCGGTGATTCAGTACACGGCCAACGGCGGTCAGAACCAGGAGTGGGTGCTGACGCCGTGAGGTGAGTTGTTGAGTGGTTCAGCGAGCCCCGACCGTGTTCACACGGTCGGGGCTCGCCTTTGCTTACTAGTCAACAGATAACAGGCCCCAATCCTCTGCCCATATCTCGGTCACCACCACCAGCCACACAACCTTGTAAGGAGCCGCCTTCGGCGGCACTCTCCTAAAAGACAGGCCTTTTCGATCATGGGGGAGTAGGGGTGGCGATCGTCCGAGCCGGATCAGTGCCGCGATGAGGACGAGGCTGCCGCGGTAGGCGCTGGATCGAAGTTCGGTGGTCGCTCGCCGTCGCCGGCAAGAACGATCGCCACGACCGCCGGGCCGGTGTCCGAACACGACGGCATAGGCCTGTGGGGCCGGCTGAACATCCACCGCTCCAAGACTCAGCAATCAGCGGTGAGGCCGGAATCTCTTCGCCGTGCGATAAGCGCGAAGGCGTTCGGCAGCCGTCCTCCCCATGCCGCCGCCGCGACGCCGTCCGGTCGCCAGAAGGGTTCGGCATACTCTGCTACGTGCAGCAACTCCAGGCCGGCGGAGAGCACCGCGTTGATGACCTCTGCCAGGGTGGCCTGGTACTCCACCGCTCCATGCGCGGGAAACGTGTCGTTGACGTGCGAGCGTTCGAAGTAGCCGCGGTCAGGTCGAATCCGGGGCTCGTCCTCGTCCCAAGTCCACAAGGGCACCGCCGGATGGGCCTCGTAGACGAACAGATGCCCTGCGGGCCGCAGCAGGCGGGCGACATCAGCAGCCCATGCCCGCAGGTCCGGCAGCCAGATCAACGCCCCCTTGCCGGTGTAGACGAGATCCGCGCACGCGTCGCGCAGCGGCGCACCCGGCAGTTCTGCGACCACGTAGCGGCAGGCCACCCCCAACTCGTCCGCTCGCTGTTGCGCCGCTGTCACCGCCACCTGGCTGAAATCCACACCGACGACCGAGCAGGCGCCGGCATCGATCAGGGCGATGTCATCCAGGCCGTGGCCGCTCTGCAGATGCACGACAACAGGCGAGTGCGCCAGGATGGGGCCCAGCAAGTCCAGCTCGTCCGCGAACAGCGAACACTCATTCCTGGCCTGGGCCAGCAGTTCCCGGTATTCCCGGACGTGCTTCTCCGATGCCGCCTCCCACGCAGTCCGGTTCCGCCGGCTATCGGGTTCCATGCGCCTACTGTTTCGCCTTGCCGCGGCCATGTCCACGCGGTTTCCCGCCGCGGCGAACCGACTGATCTCGCTACTGTCGTGACATGAAACTGCCGGCCTCAGCAGAGGTTCTCCTCGGCGATCCCGCCGTCGTGGGCGGAACGTTCCCGTCGGCATGGGCCGGCGTGGTCTTCGTCGACATCGACGGGACCCTCGTACCCGCCCCCGGATCCGCAGTCCACGTGGCCAGATACCTGGGCACCGAGGAGGAGATGACCAAAGCCGAGGCGGCCTACGCCGCCGGCCTGCTGACCAACCCCGAGGTCGCAGCCGTGGACGCCCTGGCGTGGGCGGGCCACACCGAACAGGACATCGACGACTGGCTGACCGGGCTACCGCTCGTCGACGGCATCGCCGAGACCGTCGGGTGGTGCCGCGCGCACCGCCTGCTGCCGGTGCTGGCCACGTTGGCCTGGCAGCCGATCGGGAAGCACCTCGGGCAGAGGTTCGGATTCGCGGCCTACTGCGGACCAGAACTCGAGACCGTCGACGGGACGTTCACCGGCCGGGTGCTGGCAGCCTTCGACGAGTTCGGCAAACGCGACTTCGCGCTGGGCTACGCGGCGGAACTCGGCCTCGGGCCGGACCGGTGCGCCGCCATCGGCGACAGCCGATCGGACCTGCCGCTGTTCGACGAAGTCGGCCTCAGCATCGCCTTCAACGCCGATCAGCAGGCCCGAGCCAGAGCCTCGACGATCGTCGACGACGAGGACCTGCGCGCCGTGATACCGACTCTGGCGGACTGGCAGCGGCCCGACAACACCAGCACTGATCGACAGGACAGGCCCTAGTCGGTCAGTGTGGCGTATCGGTGTGGCGTGGAGTCGTGGTCAGTCGCGGATGAGGACTTTCAGGGCGGTGCGGTCGTCCATGGCTTTGTAGCCTTCGGGGGTTTCTTCGATGCCGATGGTGCGGTCGAAGACTCTTCCGGGGTCGACGGCGCCGGAGAGGATGTCGGGGAGCAGGGTGTTGATGTAGGCGCGGGCGGGTGCGGGGCCGCCGGTGAGGGTGATGTTGGGGCCGAACAGGGTGGTGAATCCGACGGGGGCCTGGTCGTATTGGGGGACGCCGACGCGGCTGATGATGCCGCCGGGGCGGACGACGCCGAGGGCTTGTTCGTAGGCGGGCATGTGGCCGACGGCTTCCAGGACGGTGTGGGTGCCGTCGCCGCCGGTGAGGTCGCGGACGGCTTGGATGCCTTCTTCGCCGCGGGCGGCGACGACGTCGGTGGCGCCGAAGTGGCGGCCGAGGTCGGTGCGGTCGGTGTGGCGGCCCATGAGGATGATCTGTTCGGCGCCGAGGCGTTTGGCGGCGAGGACGGCCAGGAGTCCGACGGCGCCGTCGCCTATGACGGTGACGGTGGTGCCGGGGCGGACGCGGCCTTTGAGGGCGGCGTGGTAGCCGGTGCCGTAGACGTCGGAGAGGGTGAGCAGGGAGGGGATGAGGGGGGAGTCTTCTTCGACGGGTACGGGGACGAGGGTTCCGTCGGCGAGGGGGACGCGGACGGCTTCGGCCTGGCCGCCGCCGACGTCGCCGGAGTTCCAGAAGCCGCCGTGGCGGCAGGAGGTCTGCAGGCCTTCGCGGCAGTAGTCGCAGGTGCCGTCGGACCAGGCGAAGGGGGCGATGACGAGGTTGCCGCGTCGGACGGTGGTGACGTCGGGGCCGGTGTCTTCGACGATGCCGAGGAATTCGTGGCCCGTGGAGGCGCCGTCGTCGGTGTGCGGGCGGTTGTGGTAGGGGTGCAGGTCGGAGCCGCAGATGCAGGAGGCGACGACGCGGACGACGGCGTCGGTGGGGTGTTTGACGGCGGGGTCGGGGACGTCGATGACGCGGACGTCGCCGGCTCCGTACATGTAGGTGGCGCGCATGGGTTCCCTCGTTCCTGGTGTCGCTTGCATCGTGCGGCGTTGCGGGGGTTGTGGCGTGCCGCCGCGGGTGGGGTACCGCTGTTCGGGTGATCGCGGCGGCGGCCACGGGTGTTCAGTCAACGCTGCTTGCCAGGTGCCGGGGAGTGTCTGGTTGTAGGGGTAATGGCAGTACCCCTTTGGTTCAGTCGGTCGGCTTGGCGGTTCTGTCGGGGGCCGGCTCGGTGTCGCCCTGCAGCATGGCCAGGGTCAGTACGTGGTCGCCGATGCCCCAGCCGCCGTCGGTGACTTCTTCGACGAGGACCATGGTGCCGCCGCGGGCGCGTTCGCCGTAGATGTCGACGTACAGCTCGGTGGTGCGGTGGATGATGTCGGCTTTCTGCTGGTCGTTGAGGGTGCCGGCGGGGACTTTGAAGTTGGCGAAGGGCATGGCGGGTGGGCCTTTCTTGGGGCGGTTGTCTTCAGTGAGTGTTAGCGGCTGGCGTGTTCGGGGAGCAGGTCGGCGATGCCGATGCGGTGGTAGAACTCGGCTCTGATGCGGTCGGCGACGGTGGACACGACGTCGCTGCCGTCGCGGCTGGGGTCGATGTGGATGCGGAAGGGGCGCCGGCCTGCGGGGGTGTCGACGGCGGCGACGATGGCCTCGGCGACTTCGTCGGTGGTGTGTCCGGCGGGGAACAGGCCGGCGAGGCGGTCGGCCATCTGGGCGCGGAGTTCGCCGTAGGCGGTGTCGTATTCGGCGGCGCGGGCGGTGTCGGCCGGCAGGCCTGCGTGGGCGAAGTGGTTGGTGCCGGACGGGTAGGCGCCGGGGACGACGATGACGGTGTCGATGCCGTAGCGGATGGTCTCGGCGGCGTAGCTTTCGGCGAGGGCGTCCATGCCGGCTTTGGCGGCGAAGTAGGGGGCGAGGAAGGGCGGGTGTCCGCCGCGGGTGCTGGAGCTGGCGACCCAGACGAGCAGTCCTGAGCCGGCGCGGCGCATGAGCGGCAGTGCGGCGCGGTTGACGCGCTGTGTGCTCAGGACGTTGATGTCGTACAGCTGCGCGAGCTGTTCGGGGGTGAAGGCTTCGGCGGGGCCGAGGACCATGTGTCCGGCGTTGTGGACGACCACGTCGAGGCGCCCTTGTTCGGCGGCGATCTGGGCGACGGCGACGTCGACGGAGTCCTGGTCCTGCACGTCCATCTCGATGCCGCGGATGTCAGCGCCGGTGTCGGCCGCCAGTCGGGCGAGTTCGGTGACGCGCGCCGTGTTGCGTCCGGTGGTTTCGCGCATGCCGGCGTAGACGGTGTGTCCGGCGGTGGCGAGGGCTCGGGCGGTGAGGTTGCCGAATCCGGATGAGGCGCCGGTGACGATGATGATGCTGGGTGTCATGGTGGTGGTTCCTTTCAGACCATTCCGCCGTTGGCGCGGATGACTTGTCCGTTGACCCAGTGGCCTTGGGGTCCGGCGAGGAAGGTGACGAGGCGTGCGATGTCGTCGGGCTGGCCGAGGCGTTCCAGGGGGTTCTGTGCGGCCAGGTGTGCGATGAGTTCGTCGTCTTTGCCGTCGAGGAACATGTCGGTGGCGGTGGGTCCGGGGGCGACGGTGTTGACGGTGACGTCGCGGCCGCGTAGTTCCCGGGCGAGGATGAGCGTCATGGCTTCGACGGCGCCTTTGCTGGCGGTGTATCCGGCGTAGGTGGGGAATTTGGTGCCCATGACGGAGGTGGAGAACAGGATCAGGGATCCGCCGGGGCGCAGGCGTTTGGCGGCTTGTTGGGCGATGACGAATGCGCCGCGGATGTTGGTGCGGTGCATGGTGTCGAGGTCGGTGAGGTCCAGGTCGGCGACGGTGGACAGTTTCATCTGTCCGGCGGCGTTGATGACGGTGTCGATGCCGCCGAACTGCTGCTCGGCGGTGTCGAACATGGCGGTGACGGCGTGTTCGTCGGCGACGTCGGCCTGGGCGGCGATGGCGTGGCCGCCGGCGGCGGTGATGGCGGTGACGGCTTGTTCGGCGAGGTCGGCGCGGCCGGCGTAGCCGAGGACGACGGTGTGTCCGTCGGCGGCGAGGTGGTGGGCGACGGCTGCGCCGATGCCGCGTGAGGCGCCGGTGATGATGGCGACGCGGGGGGTGTTCCCGGTGGTGTCCGTGGTCATGGTCTTCTCCGTTTCCGGTTTCGTTGTGACCACGGTGCGGCAGGTCGGGGGCGGTAACCAGTTGTCGTTTACCCAGGGGTCGGCACCCCCTGGCTCGGGGCGGGCGGGTGATCCAGACTGGGAGGGTGGATTTGGTGGAGCTGGGTGGTTTTCTGAAGTCGCGGCGGGATCGGATCCGGCCGCGGGATGTGGGGTTGCCGACGGGGCCGCGGCGTCGGGTGCCGGGGTTGCGCCGGGATGAGGTGGCGCAGCTTGCCGGGGCTTCGGTGGATTACTACATCGAGTTGGAGCGGGGTGGGGCGCAGCCGTCGGAGCAGATGTTGGCGGCGATCGCTCGGGCGTTGCGGCTGTCCCGGGATGAGCGTGATCACTTGTATCAGTTGGCGGGGCGGCCGGTGCCGCCGGCCGGTGGGGGTGCGGCGCATGTGCATCCGGGGATGTTGGATCTGTTGGATCGTCTGGTGGGGACGCCGGCGCGGGTGATCACTGATCTGCATGTGGTGTTGGTGCAGAACCGGCTGGCTGAGGCGTTGTTGGGGCCGGCTCCGGTGGGGGTGGGGCCGCGGGCGGGGTTTGTGTACCGGTGGTTTACGGATCCGGCGGCTCGTGCGTTGTATCCGCCGGAGGATCATGACCGGCATGCGCAGACGTTCGTGGCGGATCTGCGGGCGGCGATGGCGCGGCGTGGTCGGGCCGATGAGGAGGCCAACGGCATGATCGCGGAGTTGTTGGGGCGTAGTGAGGAGTTCGCGGTGTTGTGGGGCCGGCATGATGTGGCGGTTCGGCGGATGGACACGAAGCGGATTGTGCACCGGCAGCTGGGGATCATCGATGTGAACTGTTTGAACCTGCTTACTGAGGACGGTAGTCAGCGGTTGCTGTGGTTCAGTCCGGTGCCGGGTACTGATGCGGTGGAGAAGCTGGAGTTGTTGTCGGTTCTCGGTACGCAAGATTTGGCGGCTGATCCGACACAGTGATCGTCGGCGGTGGTACACATTTGAGCGCGGTGTGGCGCCCGGCCAGGCCGACGTGCTCACCGGAGGTGTGAATGTCGTCAGGGGCCTGGGTTCAGGGGCGGTTGTCGGCGCTGACGGGGTGGTTGCGGTCGCATGATCCGGCGTTGGCGGCGACGCGGCGTGCGGGGCGGACCGCGGTGGTGATGCCGGCGTTGTTCGCGTTGTGTACGCAGGTGTTCCATTCGTCGACGATGGCGAGTTTCGCCGCGTTCGGTTCGTTTTCGATGTTGTTGTTGGTGGATTACAGCGGCACGTTGATTCAGCGGTTGCGGGCGCAGTTCGCGTTGGCTGTGGCGTGGGCGGCGTTGATCTGTGTCGGGACGGCTGTGGCGCGGGTGACGTGGCTGGCGATAGTGGCGACGCTGGCGGTGGCGTTCGTGGTGTTGTTCTCCGGGGTGGTCAGTTCGGTGCTGGCCGGTAGTGCCACGGCGTTGTTGTTGGCGTTCGTGTTGCCGGTGGCGACGCCTGTGCCGTTCTCGCAGTTGTCGGATCGGTTGATCGGTGCGGGTTTGGCGGCGGCCGCGGCGTTGCCGGCGGTGACGTTGTTGTGGCCGCGGCCGGCGTCGGATCCGCTGGCGGGGCCGGCGGCGCGGGTGTGTCGGGCGGCTGCGGCGTTGTTGCGTGCTGATGCGGTGGCGACGGGTTCCAGCAGGGCGTTCGATGCCGCCGCGTGCAAGATCGCCGCTGATGAGACCACTGCCGCCAACGACGCGCTGCGCCGGATGTTCGATGCGACGCCGTATCGGCCGACGGGGTTGTCGACGTCGTCGCGGACGCTGGTGCGGTTGGTGGATGAGTTGACGTGGTTGTGCGCGATCCTCACTGACCGGCCGGACTATGAGGAGCAGCCGCCGGCGTGTGATCCGGCGGCGCGCGCCGCGCGGGTGGCTGCTGCGGAGGTTTTGGATGGTGCTTCGGCGCTGTTGATGGATTTGCGCGGTGATGTGGGGCCGTTGCGGTTGTCGGTGGAGCGGTTGCAGGTGGCGTTGGCGGCGATGGAGGCGAGTTCGACGGCGCGGTTGCCGGTGGATCAGCCTGTGGGTGAGTCCCCCGCCGAGATTTATACGTTCATCTCCACATTGGACTTCTCGTTCCGGGCGTTGGAGCTGGGGTTCGCGGTGGCGCAGATCGCCGGGAACGTGGAGTTGGCGGCGCAGGCGTGGCAGCGCGGTTGGCCGGATCGGCTGTTGGGCCGGGAGCCGGGGGCGTTGGCCAAGCCCCTGGCCTCGGCGCGGGAGCGGGCTTCGGCGCATCTGGGGTGGAGTTCGGTGTGGCTGCACAACAGTGTGCGCGGCGCCATCGGTCTTGCGATCGCGGTGCTGTTGGCTGATGTGACCAGCGTGCAGCATTCGTTCTGGGTGTTGCTCGGTACGTTGTCGGTGTTGCGGTCGAACGCGTTGAACACCGGGCAGAACGCGGTTCGTGCGGTGCTGGGGACGGTGTTGGGCTCGATCATCGGGGCCGGGTTGTTGCAGGTGATCGGTCATCACGGCACTGTGCTGTGGCTGTTGTTGCCGGTGGCGATCCTGATCGCCGGTATCGCGCCGGCGGCGATCTCGTTCACCGCGGGGCAGGCGGCGTTCACCGTCACCCTGGTGATCTTGTTCAACATCGGGCAGAACCCGGACTGGCACATCGTGCTGCTGCGGATCCAGGACATCGCGTTGGGCTGCGGTGTGAGCATCGTGGTGGCGTTGTTCTTCTGGCCGCGCGGTGCTGCCGCCGCCGTGGACAAGGCCCTGGCGGGGGCGTATACGGATGCTGCGCGGTATCTGTCGGGTGCGGTGGCGTACGCGCTGGGGCACTGTGACGGTTCGACGAGCACGCCGCCGGCGGTGGAGCCGGTAGCGGCGCAGAGCCGTGAGGCGGCCGCGTCGGCGCGGCGGCTGGATGACGCCTACCGCACCTACCTGGCTGAGCGAGGTGCGAAGCCGCTGTCGTTGGCCGACACCACCACGCTGGTCACCGGTGTGGTCGGGTTGCGTCTGGCGGCGGATTCGGTGGTGGCGCTGTGGGAGAAGACCGGCCGCTGCCATGCGATGGCCGACAAGAGCGCCGCGCACAACGCCATCTTGGAGGCTGCCGACAGTGTCACCGGCTGGTACCGGGGCCTGGCCGACAGCCTGGGCGGGCGCACCCCGATCCCGGCGCCGGTGCAGCTGCGGCCGGAGGCGGCGGCGCGGCTGGTCGATTCGGTCCGCACCGACCTCATCGACTCCGACGGGCAGGCCACCGCCACGGCGGTCCGGGTGATCTGGACCGGCGACCACGTCGATGTGGCGCGCCGGTTGCAGCCGGAGTTGGCGGCGGCGGCGAAGGTGTCGGTGCTGCACTGATACAGAACGGGCTGCCGGCCGCCGAACTTCGTCGGCGGCCGGCAGCCTGGCGGGTTCACCACAGCGGGAAGTCGGCTCCGTGTTCGGATTCCGGGCGCGGACCGAACCACCGGCGCTCGGCCGCCTCGATGCGGCGGTCGTTGATGGACGCCTCACGCCGGCTCATCAGCCCGGCGGTATCGAACTCCCACAGCTCGTTGCCGTAGCTGCGCCACCACTGCCCGGCCGTGTCGTGCCACTCGTACTGGAACCGCACCGCGATGCGGTTGCCGTCGTAGGACCACAGGCCCTTGCGCAGCGCGTAGTTCTGTTCGCGTTCCCATTTGGCGGTCAGGAACTCCACGATCGCCGGACGTCCCACCAGGTGCACGTCGCGGTTGCGCCACTGCGAATCCGGGGTGTAGGCCAGCGCGACGTGCTGCGGGTCGCGGGTGTTCCACGCGTCCTCGGCGGCCTGCACTTTGCGCAGTGCCGCCTGCTGGTCGAACGGTGGGAAGGGTGGACGGGAGCCGGTCATGGCAGGGTCCTTTCAGGGCCGGGGGTGATCTGCCGGGCCGGCAGTAAAGGGCCGGCCACGAGGTGTTGCGGGGTGAAGCGGACGACCCGGCCGGTCTCGGCCTCGCTGTCGGCCGGGCCGGGGGCGCCCCACAGGGTTTCGGCGGTGCCGGACAGCTGCAGCGTGGCACCGGAGGCGAAGTCGAAGAACAGCAGCGCCGCCGTCGGGTCAACAGCCAGGTTGCCGAGGCTGTTGAACAGGTTGTTGCCCGGGTAGTCCGGCCACCACAGGGCCTGGCCGTCGACGCGGACGAACCCGGCGGGCCCGCCGCGGTGTGACACGTCGGTGCCGCGGCCGGCGTGGCGCGTGCCGAGGAAGAACGTGTCGGCGGCCCGGATGAGGGCGACGTCCTCGGCGCTCAGAGCGGTGTCGCGGCGGATGACGCCGCGGGGGCCGGGGTTTTCGGTGGCGTCGGTGGGGGTGAGCAGGCGCGGGGTGATGTATTGGGGGCAGTTGCCGTAGGCCTGGTCGGCTGCGATCCGCAGTATGTCGGTGCCGGTGCCGGTGTCGGCGTGGGACAGGGTTCCGTTGATGCGGACGCGGCGGCGTGCGGCGAACTCGATCGCGGTCATCGCGACCTTGCGGCCGGGGCGGATGTCGTGCAGCGGGTCGCCGGCGGCGGGGGTCGCGTGAAGCGTCACCTGGGTCGGCGAGCTCACCTGCACGAACCCGGGCGGCCCGGCCAGCGGCGAGGCCCACAGGCGGTCGTCGGTGTCGGTGCCGGCCAGGACGACGAAGGTGCGTTGCGCGAGGAAGTTCGCGAACCCGGCGGAGAAGCGTGCCGGGGCGAGCATCGGCGACAGCCGCGAGGCTTCGTCGGCGACACCGGCGGCGCGCTGTACGGCCAGTTCGCCGGCGTGGAAGCCGGTGTCGGCGTTGTCGTTCGGCACAGCCATCCCGCCCTTCTCACGGAAACTCACTTCTGCATCCGTGAAAAGGTCTACCACGGGGTTATCACGGATGCAAGTGAATCCATCCGTGATAACCTCGCGGCATGGATGAGGCGGCCGGGCAGCAGACGACGCAGCGGGAGTGGATGCTGGCCGAGGAGGCCGCGCCGATCGCCCTGATGGCCACCATCTGGGCCGACACCGCGGGCCTGCACGACAGCCTCGTCGGCACCGAGGACCTGACCGCCTTCTGCGACGCCGTCGCGATCGAACGCTCAGGGGCGCGCGCCACTGCCGCCGAACTGCACGCGGCGCGGCAGCTGCGGGACGCCCTGCGGCGTCTGGCCGCCCTGGTCACCGGCGATGACCGGCCCGAGGCGGCCTCGGCCACCGCCGATGTCGAGACCGCCGTCGGTGACCTCAACGAGGTCCTGGCGCACCTGCCGGCACCGCGGATCGCCCTGGCCGACGACGGGCAACTGCGGGCGAGCAGCACCAGCGGCCCCTCGGCGATCACCACAGGCCTGGCACACGTCGCGGCCGATGCGGTCACGCTGCTCACCGGGCCCGACGCCGACAAACTCCGCGCCTGCCATGCGCCGGGCTGCGTGCTGTACTTCGTCAAAACCCATCCGCGGCGCGAATGGTGCTCGGTGACGTGCGGCAACCGGGTGCGCGCGGCACGGCACTACGACAAGGTGCGCTCAGCGCGCTAAGACGCACCCACACTGAGGCGCACCCCCACACTGAGGCGCACCCCCACACTCAGGCGCACCCACACTGAGGCGCACCCCGCACTGAGACGCACCCCGCATCAGACCCCTGCCGCCTGGGCGCCGGGGATCTGCTCCAGGCTGGTGTACACCGGGATGCCGCGCCCTCTGGCGATCGCCACATCCTGATCGGCGCCCGCGGACTCACCGGGCAGCCGCAGTACGGCGTCGCAGTGCTGCAGCAGCCGCTGCGCGGTCGGATACATCACCTGCTCGGCCAGCGGATCGTTCGGGCCGAAGCCGCCGGCGGAGTCCAGCACCGGCAGCGCCACCCACTCGCCGATCATCGGCACATGTCCGGCGGCGAAGATCGGCCACGCCGCCTCCTGCAGCCGTCGCAGGTTCCGGTGCATCAGCGCCTCGTCGCCGTTGGTGCCGGACTTGTACGGGCCCGCTATCAGAATCAGCAGAGGTTTCGTCATGCCGTGTAGGATGCCACAAACATGCAACACCGTGAAAGAGTCGGAAGGAATCGGCATGCTGGCCGCCGCGCGCAAAGAACTGCTCCTGGAACGGCTGCGGCGCGAGGGCCGCCTGGAAGCCAAAGCCATCGCCGCCGAACTCGGCATCTCCGCGGACAGCATCCGCCGCGACCTGCGCGAGCTGGACGCCGCGGGCCTGGCCGTCCGCGTCTACGGCGGCGCCCTGCCCGCCTCCCCGGCCGTCGTCGCCTACGCCGCCCGCGACGCCGTCGCCCCCGAAAGCAAACAGCGCGTCGCAGCCCTGGCCGCCACCCTGATCCGGCCCGGCGCCACCGTCATCCTCGACGGGGGCACCACCACCGGCGCCGTCGTCGAGGCCCTGCCGAAAACCCTCAACTGCACGGTCATCACCCACAGCCCCACCATCGCCGCGGCCCTGCTGGACCACGAAGCCGAGGTGTTCCTGCTGGGCGGACGGCTGTTCAAACACTCCGCGGTGACCTGCGGCGCCGCCGCCGCCGAAGCCGCCGCGCAGATCAGCGCCGACGTGTTCCTGCTCGGCGTCACCGGCGTCCACCCGCAAGCCGGCCTGACCACCGCCGACGCCGACGAAGCCGCCATGAAACGAGCCCTGGCCGCGCGCGCCGCCGACACCTACGTGTTGGCCAGCGCTGAGAAGGTCGGTGCCGCATCCCGGTACACGGTGTTGCCGTTGGCTGAGGTCAGCGGTGTGGTGACCGATGTGGATGCCGGTGATGCGACGGTCGCGGCGCTGGTGGCCGGCGGCGTGGAGGTGTTGCTGGCGTCGTGATCAGCTCAGCTGGCCGGTGGGCATGATCGTGAGCTGCTGCAGGTTGACGCGCGGCGGTGCGCAGGCCAGGAACGCGACGGTCTCGGCGATGTCGGATGCGGTGAGGAACTCCATGCTCTGCTTCGCGCCGGCCAGCCATTGCAGGGCGCCGGCGTCGGTGACGTGGCTTTGCAGTTCGGTGCCGACGATGCCCGGTTCCAGTGCGGACACCCGCACGTTCTTCGGGCCCAGCTCTGCCCGCAGCTGCCGGGACAGGTGGGTGACGTAGGCCTTGGTGCCGCAGTACACGGCGAAGCCGGGGAAGATGTTCTGCGCGGCGATCGAGGAGGTGTTGACCAGGTCGGCGACGCCGCGTTCGGCGGCGGCGGCGAGCAGGTGCGGGGTGAAGGCGGCGATGACGTTCATGACGCCGCCGATGTTCAGGTCGATCTGCTGCTGCCACTGCTCGACGGCCAACTCCTGCACGGGTGCCGGCAGCATCACTCCGGCGTTGTTCACCACCAGGTCGGCGGTGCCGAGTTCAGTGCGGACGCGGTCTGCGGCGGCGCGCATCTGGGCGGCGTCGGTGACGTCGGCGGTGATGGCCAGGGCGGTGCCGCCGGCGGCGGTGATGCGTGCGACCAGGTCGGTGAGGCGTTCGGCGCGGCGTGCCACGACGGCGACGTGTGCGCCGCCGGCGGCCAGACGTTCGGCGCAGGCCTGGCCGATGCCGCTGGACGCGCCGGTGATGACTGCGACGCGGCCGGTCAGGGGTGTGCCCCAGGTGTTGCTGGACATGGGTGAACCTTCCAAAAGCTCAGGTGGAAGTCGGTGTGGGAGGTGTTCGGCCGGTTGGTTTGCGGCCCACATCCAGAACACCAGTCGCGCCGGGCGTTCCGGCGGCCATAGCTGTCCCCGTGCAGGCAGGTACTGGCAGGGCTACCCTGGCCCGTCCGCAACGGCGCGGCGTGGACCAGACTTGAGGCATGGACCGTGCCAAGGAGATCGCCGGGTTCCTGCGTTCGCGGCGTGCCGGAATCAGTCCCGAAACCGCGGGGCTGCCGTTCGACGGGCGGATCCGGCGCGTGCCGGGGCTGCGCCGGGATGAGGTGGCGCGGCTGGCCGGGGTCAGCAGCGAGTACTACACGCGGCTGGAGCAGGGCCGGGCCGGTAACCCGTCGGCGGAGGTGGTGGCGGCGATCGCGCGGGCGCTGCGGCTGGATGACACCGAGGCCGAGCACCTGTCGGACCTGCTGGCCGGCGGCGCCGGCGGCGGCGGTGCGGGGGCGGCGGTTTCGCGGCGCGCGCCGTCGCGGGTGCAGCGGGTGCGGCCGGGGCTGCATCTGATGCTGGACACGTTGGATCATGTGCCGGCGTTCATTTTGGGCCGGCGGACCGATGTGTTGGCGGCGAACCGGTTGGCGCGGGCGGTGATCACTGATTTCGAGGTGTTGCCGGCGACCAGGCGGAACATGGCGCGGTATTACCTGTTGGATCCGCTGGCGCGTGAGCGGGTCGGGGATTGGGAGCAGATCGCGGCTGAGACGGTGGCGATGTTGCGGTTCGAGGCGGGGCGTTATCCGCAGGATCGGCAGTTGGCGGATCTGGTCGGGGAGTTGATGTTGGCGTGTCCGGAGTTCACCGGCTGGTGGAATGATCATCGGGTGTTGCGGCGTACGCATGGGGTGAAGCGTTATCGGCATCCGGTGGTGGGGGAGTTGAGCTTCTCCTATGAGTCGTTTCAGGCTCCGGGGGATGCTGAGCAGACGTTGTGTGTGTACACGGTTCAGCCGGGGTCGGACAGTGCGCAGGCGTTGCGGGTGTTGGATTCGTGGACGGCGCCGGAGCCGGTGCGCGGGTGAGTGCTGGCCGGCCGGTGCCACTGCCGGTGGCGGGTGTGCTGGGAAAAGCTGAGCGTCGCCGCGCCCTCCCACTTCCTGGGCGCGGCGACGCTCGGTGTTCCCTCAGCTGGTCGGCCAGGCCGAGGGGGCCGGGGGCGGCACGACCGGCGGGCGGTCGTCGCAGGTGATGGTGTTCGGCAGTTCCCACGGCGCCAGCCAGGGCCCGGTGGTGCCGCCGCCGGTGTTGCCGCCGAGGTCGGTGACGGTGAACTCCGAGCCGGCGGGGGTGAAGTGGAATGAGCCGCAGTTGTTGATGCCGACGGCTCCGACGTTGCGGGCGACCACGTTCTGGAAGGTGGCGCCGCCGGCGGTGCGGGCCGAGACGACCGAGGTGCCGGTGCCGTCGACCTTGATGTCGCTGAAGTGCACGTTGGTGATCTGGTACTGGTCCTTCACCGAGAAGTCCGACACCAGCATGATCGCGTTGTAGGTGTTGTCGAGGAAGTCGTCGCCGCTGACCTGGATGTTCGCGTCGATGCTGTGTTCGAGGGCGTAGATCCAGATCGCGCCCAGCCCGATCTTCCAGTTCAGTTCGAACGTGCCGGCGCGCACGGTGGTGTTGTCCTTGACGGTGATGGTGCCGGCGAACGGCACCGCGCCGAAGCGGCTGCCGATCTGCAGTGCCGAGCCTTCACGGATGGGGTCGGCGACCAGGTTGTCGGAGACGGTCAGGTCGGTGCCGCCGTACAGGGCGATGCCGTTGGCCAGCACCGGTGTCTGCACCGTGTTGTGGTCGAAGACGTCGTCGGCGTCGGCGGTGGTCTGGGACCACATCGCCAGGCCGTCGTCGCCGGTGTTGCGGATGAAGTTGTTCCGCACCACCGAGCCGGTGACGCCGGTGTGGAAGTTGATGCCGTCGGCGATCTGGTCGGCGATCTGGTTGTTCTCGATCGTCAGATGGTCCATCGGGCCGTCCAGCCACATCCCGACCTTGGTGTGGTGGATGTAGAGCCCCTCGATGCTGGAGTCGGAAAGCGCGCCGCCGATGCCGTTGACCTGGTCGGTGTCGATGCGCTCGCGGACGTCGCCCTCGATGGCGAAGTCCGACAGGTGCACGTTGTGCGAACCGCCGGCCGAGGCGTCCTTGCCGTAGAAGCCGACGCCGGTGTGGATGGAGCCGTCCGGCGCGGGGCTGGACAGCGTCACCTGGTGGCCCTTGATGATGGTGTACCAGCTGCCGGCGCCGGAGATGGTGACGTCGTCGACGATGATGTGCCGGTTCACCTGGAACACCCCCGGCGGGATGTACACCGGGACGTGCGCCAGGTGCGCGAAGGCGATGGCGCGGTCGATGGCATCGGCGGAGTCGCGCCGTCCGGTCGGGTCCGCGCCGAACAGCAGCACGTTCGCCGCGGCGAAATCGACCTTCGGCGGCGCGACCAGCTGGGAGTCCATCAGGTCGATGGTGGTGCCGGACGCGGGGCTGCCGGCCGGGGCGGTCAGGCGGATGACGTCGCCGGCGCGGTAGGTACGGCCCAGCAGCAGCCGCTGCTCGTCGTAGAAGTGGTTGGGCCGGAACGGCGTGGGGAACACCGGCGCCGGGGTGGTCTGGTCCGGCACGCAGTTGCACTCGGTGGTCCACCAGTCCGGGTTCAGCGGCCCGGCATTCGGGTCGTTGCTGAACGGGTACTCGTTGTACAGCCACGCGTACTGCGACGTCAGCGTCATCGTGCGGTGGCCGCCGCCGTTCACCGACACGTCCAGCGGCGCGGTGATGCCGCCTCCGGTGGGGGCGTCGGGGATGCTGTACCGCACCGTGATGGCGTTGGCCGCCGCGGGCAGCGTGAACTGCACGTACTGGCCGGGCTTGAGCGTCACGGCCGAGCGGCCCGACGCCTCGGCGGCCAGGGTGTAGGCATCGGTGCCCGGACCGATGACCGTGCCGTCGGTGACGGCGTTCTCAGCTTCCTGCTCGGCGAACCCGAGATCGGCGCCGCGGCCGGCGACCAGCGCGGGATCCAGCGCGGCCCGGGTGGTCCGGGCCGCGGCGGCCGAGGCCGCGCCGGCCGGGCCCGCGGCGAGCAGCGTGCTGAAGCCCAGGACCACGGCGAAGGCCGCGGCCAGGGGTTTGGTGGGTGTGGACATGAGAGGACCGTAGGGGTCGGCGGTCGGCGAAGCAAGAGTTCTGTACGTTGATTTCCGAAGATCGTCGAAGTCTTTCTGGCTCTGCAAGATTTCTTGCGCGAGTTGCGTCGAATATTGCGCACTCTCGACGGCGCCGGTGGAACCCGCACCAGTGGGAACCGCACAACATCGAGGGCTGATCTCGGGAGGATGACGGCCTACATCCACGGCCCTGATCACTGCGAGGGTGATCGTGACGGCTCGACCGCACACCCCCCGGCCGACGAGAAACAGAAAGGCCCCGTACATGCCCGAGCGCAGCACACCTGATCAGATCCTTGTCACCGGCGTCGGGGCCACCACCCCGCTGGGCCCGGACGCCACCTCCACCTGGGAGGCGATGCTCGCCGGACACTCCGGCGTCACCGCCGTACAACACACCTGGGCCCAAAACCTGCCGGTACGGATCGCCGCCGGCCTGCACACACCACCGGAGCAGGCACTGTCCCGGATCGAAACCCGGCGCCTGGACCGCTGCGCCCAGATCGCGCTGATCAGCGCCCGACAGGCCTGGGCCCAGGCCGGCCGGCCCGACGTCGACCCCGAACGCCTGGCCGTGGTCATCGGCACCGGCATCGGCGGCGTCACCTCACTGCTGACCCAAGAGCAGAAGCTGCGCGAGAAAGGCCCGCGCGCCGTATCACCCCTGACCGTCCCCATGCTCATGGCCAACAGCCCCGCCGCCTGGGTCAGCATGGAACTCGGCGCCCGCGGCGGCGCCCGCACCCCCGTCAGCGCCTGCTCCTCCAGCGCCGAAGCCATCGCCATGGCCATCGACCTCATCCGGCTGAACCGCGCCGACGTCGTCGTCGCCGGCGGCGCCGAAGCCTGCGTCCTGCCACTGCCCCTGGCCGCGTTCGCACAAATGACGGTCCTGTCCAAACGCAACGACGACCCCGCCGCCGCATCCCGCCCCTTCGACATCGACCGCGACGGACTGGTCCTCGGCGAAGGCGGCGCCGTCCTGGTCCTGGAACGCGCCGACTTCGCCCGCGCCCGCGGCGCCCAGCCCCTCGCCACCGCAGCCGGCGCCGGCATCACCTCCGCCGCCGGCCACATCACCGCCTCCGACGTCGACGGCCAAATCCGCGCCATGCGCGCCGCACTACACGAAGCCGACCTGACACCCCACGACATCGACCTCGTCCAAGCCCACGCCACCGCCACACCCGGCGGCGACCTCGAAGAAGCCGCCGCCATCAGCGAAGCCATCGGAACCCACCCCGCCATCAGCGCCATCAAATCCATGACCGGCCACCTGCTCGGCGCCTCCGGCGCCCTGGCAGCCCTCGCCGCCGTCCACGGACTGCGCGACGGCGCAGCCCCGGCCATCCGCAACCTGCAAACCCCCGACCCCGCCACCGAACTCGACCTCATCACCGGCGAAACCCGCCACACACCCTTCCACGCCGCCCTGGTGAACTCCTTCGGGTTCGGCGGCCACAACGTCAGCGTCGCCTTCACCCGCGCCTGAGACCAGCCGCACTCCTAGACTTGGGCCGGTGAGCATCGCCCTGACCCTGCTGGACGACGTGCGCTGGCACGGCATCCCCGTCGTGGGTGAGCGCCCGCAAGCGCTACTGGCCGCCCTGGCCGCACGCCACGGCCGGCCAGTCGGCGCACACGAACTCATCGACCTCATCTGGGGCCCCGACGCCCCCGCCACCAGCACCAAAAACCTGCAAGTGCTCATATCGCGCACCCGCAGCACCTGCGGAGCCGACATCATCACCCGCGAAGCCGCCGGATACCGGCTCGGCACCGGACCCCAACACGTAGACAGCACCAAACTCACCCAACTCGTCCACGACGCCCACACCGCCCTGGACCACGACCCCGCCCGCGCCGCACACCTGGCCGGCCAAGCACTGGAACTGGCCCAATCCTCAACCCCGGCACCCGCAGACGACGCCACCGGGCCGCTGGCCGACATCCGCCGCGCCGCAGCCGCCGAAACCGCCAGCGCCCACCTGGTCGCGGCGCGCGCCGCCAGCCGCGCCGGGGCACACGCCCAGGCGCTGCCGCGGCTCCAGGCCGCGCACGAGCGTGACCCGCGTGACGAGTCGCTGCTTGCTGACCTGCTGCGCAGTGAAGCAGCGGTGCGGGGTCCGGCAGCGGCACTGGACCGGTTCGAACGCTACCGGCGGGAACTGCGCCACACCGTCGGTGCGGAACCCTCCGAGGTGCTTGCGCGGGTGCAGCGTGCCCTGCTGGCCGCCGACCGTCCGGTACGGCACGGGCTGCGCTACGACGCCACCGCGCTGATCGGCCGCGACGGTGATGTCGCGGATCTTTCGGCGGCGCTGGCCGCATCGCGGGTGGTGACGGTGATCGGGGCCGGCGGGCTCGGCAAAACCCGGCTGGCGCAGGTCATCGCACGCTCGGCCGAGCAGCCGGCGGTGTATTTCGTGGAACTGGCCGCAATCACCTCGGCACAGGACCTGGCCATGGAAGTGGGCTCGGCGCTGGGGGTGCGTGACTCGGTCAGCGGCCGCACAGCACTCAGTGCCCGGCAGCAGGCTGACTTCACCGCGCGGATCGCGCAGCAGCTGGGGCAGGTGCCGGCGCTGCTGGTGCTCGACAACTGCGAACACCTCATCGCCGCCGTCGCCGACCTGGTGGCGTTCCTGGTCGCCGCCACCGGCGATCTTCGGGTGCTGACCACCAGCCGGGCGCCGCTGGCGATCGCCGCCGAACAGCTGTATCCACTCGGTGAACTCCGCGCCGCCGACGCCGCGCGGCTGTTCACCGAACGAGCCCTGGCCGCACGGCCCGGCGCGCGGCTGGACGAGCAGGTCATCGCCCGGATCGTGCGCAGACTCGACGGGCTGCCGCTGGCGATCGAGCTGGCCGCGGCGAAGGTGAGGATCATGGCCGTCGAAGACATCGACCGGCGGCTGCAGGACCGGTTCGCGTTGCTGCGCGGCGCCGGCCGCGGCGCCCCGGACCGGCATCAAGGGCTGCTGACCGTCATCGAATGGTCGTGGAACCTGCTCAACGGGCAGCAGCAGCGGGCGCTGCGGGCGCTGGCGCTGTTCCACGACGGATTCACACTGGACGCCGCCGAATCAGTACTCGCGCACGTCAGCGGAGAATCAGCACTCGGCGAAGCGGCCGTGATCGACGCGGTGCAGGGGCTGGTCGACCAGTCGCTGGTGACGGTGCGCGAAGGACCGGCCGGCGGCGTGCGGTACCGGATGCTGGAGACCGTGCGCGAATACGGCCGGATGCAGCTGGCGCGCGCCGGCGAACAGGACCGGGCGCGTGCCGCGCAGCGCCGCTGGGCTGTGGAGTATGTGGCGGCGCGGCGGCTGCGATTCGCCGGGGCCGGGCAGTTCGAGGCGATCGGCGCGCTCGGGGAGGAGGAGACGAACCTGGCTGATGAGCTGCGCGGCGCTATCGCCGACGGTGACTGTGAGTCGCTGGTGGCTTTGTTGGCGGCGTTGGGCACGATGTGGATGATGCGCGGGGAGCATATTCGGCTGCTGGTTGTCGGCGGCGCGGTCCGTGACGCGTTGTGGGAGTGGGTGCCGCCGCCGGCGTTGGCTGATGTGGCGCGGGCGGCGGTGGCGATCACGTTGAACATTTCGTTGGCGCTGTCCGGGGAGCGTGCGGACCTGTTCGAGGTGCTGCGGCGGCTGGGGCCGGCCAGCGGCGAGGATGCGTATGTCGCGGCTCTGGTTCAGGTGTTGCTGACGTGTGCTCCGGCGGTCGATGAGGCTTTCCCCGCGCGGCTGGGTGAGTTGGCGGCGTCGCCGGATCGGCATGTGGGTTCGGTGGCGGCGTTGTGGCTGAGTCGGCACTGCGAGAACGAGGGTGATCTGGCCGGTGCGCTGTCGGCGGCGCAGCGGGTGCTGGAGTTGGCGCAGTCGCAGCCGGTCGCCGAGGTGGGGCCGTGGGCGGCGGCGCTGCCGCATGCGCTGCTGGCGGAGCTTTCGATGCAGCTCGGCGACACCGACGCTGCGGTCGCTCATGCGGTGGCGGCGCTGCCGGTGGCCGAGCGGCTCGGCGCCAACGATGATGAGGCGCAGCTGCGGGCGCTGCTGGTGCTGTGTGACATCGGTGCGGGCCGGCTGGAGGCGGCCCGGGCCCAGTTGGCGCGGATCGACGGCATCGAGGTGCGGGCGGCGTCGTTCGGCACGGACGTGTTCCGGCACATCTGCCGGGCCGAGCTGCTGCTGGCCGACGGCGCGGCCGAGGCGGGGCTGCGGCTGTATCGGGAATGTGCGCGGCGGATGCACCAGACCGAGGTTCCTGATGTCATGCGGACCGGGACCGAGTTGTGGAGCTACTTCGGGGACGCGTTGGTGTTGAACGCGCACGCCTGGTACGGGCAGTCCGCTGATGAGCTGGCGTGCGGGGCGGCGATGTTCGTGGCGTGCCGGGACAGCGCGTGCCGGGTGCTGACCGTCGACAACGAGCGCCTGGACTATCCGGCTGCCGGGTTGCTGCTGTTTTCGCTGGGGGCGTGGGCGCTGCTGCGCGGGGCCGCGCCGGCGGCCGATGCGGTGCGGCTGCTGGTGCTGGCTGAGGCGTTCGCGTACAACCGGATGCTGCCGACGATGGCGTGGGAGAAGATCGTGGCGGTTGCGGAGAAGGCGTGGCCTGGTGGGCTTGGGCGGTTGCGGGCGCAGTATGCGGGGCGCCGCCCGCCGGCGCTGCTGGATGAGGCGCGGGCGGCGGCGTGGCGGCTGCCGGACGGATCGTAGGGAACGTAGGGAACGTAGGGCTGGCCGGGGCCGGGTTTCACAGGCTCCGGCGGTAGCCGCGGGTCGACAGTGGCGCGAAGACGGCGATGACGGCGGCGCAGGCCAGCAGGGTCCAGCCGACCTCGGCGCTGACGGTGCCGTGGTTGGCCAGCGCCCGGGTCCCGGACACCAGGTGCGACACCGGGTTGATCTTCACGAAGTCGGCGAGCCAGCGCGGCAGCGTCTGTACCGGCACGAACGCGTTCGACAGGAACGTCAGCGGGAACAGGATCAGCATCGAGATGCCCTGCACCGACTTGGCGCTGGAGGTGATGGTGCCGAGCCAGGTGAAGATCCAGGCCAGGGACCAGCCGGTGACGATCGCCAGCAGCATCGCGCCGGCCACCCCGAGCACGCCGCCGCCGGGCCGGTAGCCGATGAGCAGCCCGGCGACGAACGTCAGCCCGGAGGCGATGAGGTAGCGCACCAGGTCGGCGATCATCGGGCCGGCCAGCGGCGCGATCCGCGCCATCGGCAGCGACTTGAACCGGTCGAACACGCCCTTGTCCATGTCCTCCCGCAGCTGCACCCCCGTGGACATGCAGGTGGTCAGGACGGTCTGGGCGACGATGCCGGGGATCAGCACCGGCAGATAGGCGCTCACCCCGCCGGAGATCGCGCCGCCGAAGATGTACGCGAACATCGCGGTGAACAGCAGCGGCTGGATCGTGACGTCGAAGAACTGCTCGGGGTTGCGGCGCATCTTCTTCAGCGCCCGCCAGGCCATGATCAGGGTTTGGGTGCCGATCTCGGCGGGGGTGCCGTGCGCGCGGGCGGCGGCGACGGCCGCGGCCGGGTCGACGATGTGTGCCGCCTCTGGCTTGGCGGGCAGTGTGGGCGTGGAGGCGGAGGCGGTGGTCACTGGGTCTCCCGGGCGGTGTGGTCGGCGGGGTTCGGGACGGCGCTGCCGCCATCGGGGTCGTCATCCGTGCGGTTGTCATCGGTGCCGTGGCCGGTGAGGGCGAGGAACACCTCGTCCAGCGTCGGCTGCGCCACGCTGACCGACGCGATCGACACTCCGGCCTCCCGCAGCGCGATGAGCACGTCCGCGGCACGGTCGGCGGTGTCCAGCGGCACGTTCATGCGGCCGGACTCCGGGGTCAGCACCGCCTCGGCGCCGGCGACGCGCGTCACGACCTGCCGGGCCGTCCCGGTGTCGGCGCCGGCGGCCAGGTGCAGCTGCAGCGTGGAGTTGCCGACCGAGGCCTTCAGCTGCTCCGGCGTGCCCTCGGCGACCTTGCGGCCCCGGTCCAGGACCGCGATGCGCCCGGCCAGCTGGTCGGCCTCGTCGAGGTACTGGGTGGTGAGCAGCACCGTGCAGCCTTCGGTGACCAGGTTCCGGATCGTGTCCCACATCTGTCCGCGGGTCCGCGGGTCCAGACCCGTCGTCGGCTCGTCCAGGAAGATCAGCGGCGGCCGGGTGATCAGGCTCGCCGCCAGATCCAGGCGCCGCCGCATCCCGCCGGAGAACTGCGCGATCGGCCGGTCCGCGGCCTCCTCCAGGTCGAACTGGCCCAGCAGCCGCCGTGCGGTGGCGCGCGCGTCGGCCGAACGCAGCCCCTGCAGCCGCCCGAACATCCACAGGTTCTCCACGGCGGTCATGTCCTCATCGACGGACGCGTACTGGCCGGTGATCCCGATCAGCTGCCTGATCCGGTGCGGCTCCCGCGCCACATCCACCCCGAACACCCGGGCGGCGCCGCCGTCGATCGGCAGCAGCGTGGCCAGCATCCGCAGCGCCGTGGTCTTCCCGGCGCCGTTCGGGCCCAGCACCCCGAAGATCTCCCCCTGGCGCACCTGCAGGTCGATACCGTCGACCGCACGGAACTTCCCGAACTCTTTGCGCAACCCGGCCGCCTCGACGGCGCTGGTGGCTGTGGTCATGTCGTCGCACTCCTTCGTACCCTGGCGGGCTCAGGGCCGAAGGTAGGTGCGGCCGGCTTCACGGCGGCAACACGGCGGCAACACGGCGGTTTCACCGCGACCGGCTGAGCGGCTGAGCGGCTGAGCGGCAGACCGGCATGCCGGCAAGTGGCGCCGGGCTGTTACCTGTCTTTGCGGCGCGTCCACCTGCGCAGCAGCGACTCCTTCAGCTGGTCGGTGTCGACGACGTCCGCGGCCTGCCGCTGCACGTCCAGGGCTTTGCGTGCCTGACGCGCGATCTTGCGGTCGGCGGCCGGGCAGATCAGCAGGATCCGCGCCAGGGGGTCGTGCAGCTGGGTCGGCCGCCGCCCGAGCGCCTCGGCCGCGTGCAGGTACCGGCGCCCGATCACCTCGGCGACGTCCGCACGCTGCGCCGGGAAACGCCAAGCGCTGACGCACAACGCGAACGCCGCCGCCTCAACAGTCCAGTCCTCAGGCCCGAACAACAGACGCAACAGCAGCGCGCGCCGCCCGGAGTCGGCCCACGGCTGCTCGGGGCGGTGATGCAGGATGCCGACACACACCCAGACCTGCGCCAGCCGCTGCCAGGTCAGCGGGTGTTCGCGGTTCACCTTCACCCACGAGGGGTTTGTTGGTGGCGGCATGTGGGCGAGTAGTCCCAGCAGGTCGTCGGCGTTCAGTGTGGCGAATCCGGCGGCCTGGTCGTAGGCGACGAGCGGGTCGGCCCAGATGCCGCCTCCGACGTCGTGGACGAGTTCGAGTGCTTCGGCGCCGGGTGGTGGCACTGTCGCGGTGGCGTGTGTTCCGTCGTAGCTCCACAGCGGCGTGCCGAACTGTGTGGTCATCGGGGTGCGGGGGTCTGGTTCGATGATCGGCCCGAGTTGGATCGAGGCTTGGGGGAAGCGGGTGCGGTGCAGCGTCATCGGGGTCGGCGCTTCCAGGGAGGTCATGTATGACTGGGCGCTGGTGACCTGGCCTTCGCCTGATTCCTCGATCCGTGCCAGTTCCCCGTAGCTGGCGCAGATCGCCTCGGTCGGGGGCGGGACGAGCATGAGCCACGGCATACCGTCGCAGGCCCGGGACAGGCAGCGGCGGATGTAGGCGGATTCCGGGTTGGCTGCGGACAGGTCTGCGAGCTGTATCAGGGGTGCGGCGTCCGGGATGTGGTTCACCGGGTCGCCGCTGCCGCTGCCGCTGCCGCCGGTTCCGGTTCCGGTGCTGGTGCGGAACCGGGCGGCCAGCAGCGCGGCCTGCACTTTCGGCTTCGGCGCGGAGCCCTTCAGGGCCGCGGCCCGCTCGGCCCAGCGTAGCGACTGCGGGAAGTCGCCCTGGTCGAAGGTGATGTCGGCGAGGTCCAGCAGGAGGTCGGCATTGGCGGGGGTCCGGGTGGTGGCGCGGGTCCACGCTTCGATCGCCTCGGCGGGCCGGCCGGCGTCGCGGTAGGCGTACCCGAGCATGATCAGCGTGTGTTGTGAGGGCACGCCTTCGGTCTGGTTGTCCCGTTCCACCGCGGCCTGGCACCAGGCGATGGCGTCGTCGTGCGCGCCGAGCCGCCTGGCCAGCGCCGATGCCGCACACAGCACGTCGGCGCGAATGTCGGGGCGGGCTGCGGCGGCGCGTGCCAGCGCCAGCCACGGCTGTGCGGCGCGCGCCGTGGGTTCCGGTGCGGGGTTGCCGATCGCTTGCCAGACGGTGGTGATGGCGCGGCCGATGCTGATTTCTGGCAGTGTCGCCGCCAGGTCTGGGCTGAACCAGGGGGCTGCGGCCCAGGGCTTGGCCGGGTTGGCTGCGGTCAGGCTGCCGAGCAGTTCCACGGCCTGGGGTATCTGTCCCTGGCCCGGCAGCAGCGCGGTGATCGCGGCTGCGTTGCCGGGGGCGACGCTGCCTCCGTCGCCGGCGAACATCGCGCGTGCGGCGTCGAAGGAGCCTGCGGCTTCGGCGAGGTCGTTCAGGCAGGTGTAGGCCGCCTGCAGGGACGGGTCGTGGTCGAGGGCGCGGGCCAGGTGGACGGCGGCGTGGGCGAGGTCGCCGGCTGCCAGGTTGCTGCGGCTGCGCTGTACTTCGAGGTCGGCGCCTGTGTGGTCGGGCATGGTTGCGGATCATATTCGGTGGGGCGCGGGTCCTGGGGGTGGTTGTCTTGAAGTCAGATCGCGGCACGAGCCAGGCGCACCGCCTCGTCGTCCTCGGCGATGCCGCGCCAGCCGCCGCTGTAGATCAGGCGCTCGCTGCTTGCGACCATGTCCTCCAGCAGCGGCCGGAACTGCGCTGCGTCCGCGCCGAGCGCCGGCAGGTAGCGCAGGACCTGCCGGGAGATCGGCAGCTGGCGGCCGTGGCGCAGCGGATCGAGTGCGGTGTCGAAGACGCGCAGGCACAGCGTCGGGTCGCCGGTGATGCGCCAGTGCGCGTGGGCGGCCTCGATGCCGGTCCAGGTCGGCCAGTACTGCGGCTTGGCATCGAGCATGGTCGCGAAGCCCTCGGCCAGCTGCGCCCCGTCGGGGCCGAGGGCGGCGGCTCGGCGGAACGTAAGCGCCGGGCCGGACAGGCCCCGTTCGACACTGAGCGCGGCAAGCAGCGGGACTGGATCGCCGGTGACGCGCAGATAGGCCCAGGCTGCGGCTTCGGCGCCCGGCAGCGGTGAGGTTCCGACGCGGTGGAGGTCTTCCGCAGCCTCGGTGGCGTGTGGTCCCAGTACGCCGAGGACGTTGCACGCCAGCTCGGGGTGCGGCGAGTCCAGCAGGGCCCTCAGCTCCGGCAGCGCGGCCGCCGCGGCGGGGCCGAAGCCGGCGAGGGTCTCGGTGAGATGGTGCAGGCCGGGGGTGGTGGTTTCGTGGGCGAGTCGGCGGCGCATGGCCGGCAGCAGGGCTTCGGCGTGCTGCCGCATCGGGGCCAGGACGTCGAGCAGGCCCGGCAGGTCGGTGACCATGAACGGTACGACCTCGGCCCCGTAGTGCATGCTGCTCGCGGCGAACCGCCGCAGTGTGCCATCGGCCTCGGTGGCTTCGATGGCTTCGATGCCCGCGGCCAGGTCGGGGATCGCGCGGGCATCGCCGAGGACGGCCAGGGCCCACACGGCCCGGGTGGCGACCGCGTCGTCAGGGTCGTGCAGTGCGGCGGCGAGCAGGTCTGCGTACGGCTGCGCGCACCGCCCGGCGGCGGCGAGAAGGTGAGCGGCACCGAGGCGTACCTCGGCCAGGGGATGGCCCAGCAGTGCCGCGACGTCCGCAAGCAGCTCCGCCGTTGCGACACGCGAGCGCAGCATCACACCGCCGACCTGCATGAACACCGGCGCGCCGCTGGTGCGGATCTCGTCATGGTTCAACGCCCACGTGGCGAACCGCTGCTGGAAATCGCGGTCGTCGACACGGTGGGAAACCCAAGTGGCCAGTTCACCGACAGTGGCGGCCCTGGCGAAATAGTCCTTCGCCACCAACGCCGGATCGGCGAGGGCCTCGAGGAGGTCGGCGGCGTCGGCGCGCGCCGGGGTCAGCTGGTGGCGCGCGATCAGCCCGGCCAGGCGTGCGCGGCGATCGGTGCGGGTCGCCTCGTCCGCCCACGCGGCGACAGCGGCGCGGGCATCGGGCGGCAGCTGGGCCGACAGTTCCCCGAGCGAAAGCAGCAGCACGACGCGGACGCGGTGATCGGACTCGATCGGGAAGCGGCGACGTAGCGCATCGGTGATCTGGTCGGTGCCGCTGTCGTAGGCGGCGATGATGTCGGCTGCGGCTTCCCGGATGCCGGGCTTGGCGTCGTCGAGCAGGTCGATGAAGCGGACGAGGGCGTCCTGCATGGTCGCGCGCAGCACTTGAGCGTGCGGCTGCGAGCGCCACGGCTCGCGGATGTCGAGCAGCAACGCGGCGAAGCGGCTCAGCATGTCCAGGATCGAGGGCCGATGTGCGATGGCTGGTTCGCAGGCCAGGTCGATGAGGATCGGTGCCGCTGCGGCGGCTGCCGGGTAGACGCAGCCGCCCTGGTGGTACAGCGACATGTCGAGTTTGTTGACCGCGTTGGCGTCTCCGGCCAGTGCCGCGTGCAGGTGTCCGGCGGTGTCGGTCGCCGGGCCGTAGGCGTGCTTGAGGTTGGGCCAGTCGACGGCGTCCACCGCGGCGGTGATGTGTTCCACGGGCGGTGAGAGTACGGGGCTGAGCTGGGCTGTCGCAATCGGATTGCGCGGCGGGCCGGGGCGGTGCGCCGCCCCGGCCCGCCGCGGGCGAACGTGCTCAGCGAGCGCCGGTCACCGGAGGCGTCGACCGGTTCGTGAACGTGTAGAAGCCGTCCCGGCCGAGACCGCTTTCGGCGGTGTTCACCGCCACCCCGGTGGCCACCGCGTTCTCTCCGCCGAACACCGTGATCCCGCTCAGGTGCGCAGCCAGAGCCCGCAGATAGTCCAGCTGCGGCTGCGGCAGGTACGGCGACGTTTTCGTCGTCAGCAGCAGCGGCCCGTGCAGCCGGCCGATCAGCGCCCCGCCGGCCAGTGCGTCCGGCCAGGCGTCGCCGGTGGCCAGACCGACATAGGGCACGGGGCCGTGCGCCGTGAACAGGGCGCTGCGCGCCACCGCCGCTGCCGTGCTGTACCGGTCCGGGCCCTTCAGCGGCGTGGTCAGCCCAGCCCACTGCGGGAACGCCGATGCCAGCGCCTGCACCCCCTGGCCGCCGACACCGTAGACGGCGGTGGAGCGCGGGTTGGTCCCGGCCAGGAACTTCTTGCCCGAGGCCGGCAGCGTGCCGTCGTCGGAGAGCAGCACGACACCTCCGGCGGGATCCTGCGCCGCCGCGGCGCCCGCGGCGAGCGCGTCCGGGAAGTTCCGGCCGGTGGCCACCATGACGGTGTGCGGGTGCGGGCTGATCGCGGCGGCCACGGCCGCGGAGGTCTGGAAGCGGTCATCGCCCTTGAGTCGGACCGGGGTCAGGCCCAGTCCACGGATCTGCTGCTCGATGACCGGGCTCAGCGCGCTGGTACCGCCCAGGACGTACACGTCCGACCCGGGCGCGAGGATGCGGCGCAGTTCGGCGCCGACCCGCGGGTCGAGCCCGCCGGTGGCGGTCAGCAGCAGCGGGCCGTTCTTCTGCGCGGCCAGGGCGCTGCCGCCGAGGGCGTCGGCGAACTGGTCGCTGCGGCTGAGCACCGCCGCCTTCGCCTGCGTGCCCCCGGCGCCGGTGTTGGCGTAAGACCACTGCGACACCGCGATCGACGTCGTGACCCGGTCGGAGCCGCCGATACGGTCCAGGGCACGCGGCGGGGTCAGTGGGCCGTTGTGCCAGTCGCCCAGAGCCACACCGTTGGGGTCGGAGACCACCGCTGTGGCCTTGCCGCCGGGTGTGGCCGAGCGGGTGTACAGGGTTTTGTTCGCGACGTAGGCGACAGAGGTGCCGTCCGGAGACCAGCAGAACATGGTCTGGTCCACGTTCTCCGTCGCCGGGTCGGTGAGCGGCGTACGGGATCCGCTGCTGGCGTTGACCTCCACGAGTGAGAAACCGCTGATCGGTGCCGGAGAGAAGTCCGATACGAGCAGCGTGGCGCCGTCGGGGGAGAACAAGGCGTGCAGGCCGGTGGTGAGCTGCCGGAAGGACGAGGCCCCGGGGGCGAGGATGAAGATGTTGTGTGACTGGTAGTCGGAGAAGGCGAACGCGCCGGTCGGCGACACGGAATCCAGCTGGTACGTGGCCGGGATGGAGACGTTGAGGGCCACCGGCGTGGCCACCGTCCCGGCGGCGTCGACCGCGACGATCGAGGCGCCGGACTGGAAGTACACGGACTTGCTGTCCGCGCTCCACACCGGCTTGCCCGCCACGTTGGCCTTCAGGACACGGGCCTTGCCCGAGGCGTCGCCCAGCACGCAGTCGCCGCCGGCAAGCACCGTCGCGTTCGTGCCGTCGGCATCGGCGAGCTCGGCGCAGTCGTTCCAGTGGTTGGGGAACACCACGCGGGAGCCGTCGGGAGAGTACGCGAAATGGCCGATGAACGGTCCGACGCCCTGGTCCGTCAGCCCGCTCTGGTTCGGCGCACCGGCACCGATGCCGTCATAGGCCCTGGGATCCCCGGCCGGCACCACGGCCTGGCCGGACCCGTCGGGATTCACCGTCTTCCAGATGTCAGGGCCGTTCGGCCCGTTCGGCTGGACGGTGTACGCGATCGGGCCGTTGGACCGGGCGCCGGGAGCCCAGGCCTGAGCCGGGGCAGCCGACGCGTGGGCCGCCGTCGGCACGGCGACCAGCCCGGACGACAGCGCGGTCAGCGCCAGCCCGGTCAGGCCGGCGGCACCGCGGCGCGAGTTCGAGTTCTGGGATGCGGACGTCACGCGCGCGAGCATAGAACAGGTGGTCGACGCGCTGAGCCGGATCGGCGAAATCTGCTACCGCTACTGCCCGGGTGGCCACGGCGTGCCGCAGCCCGCGGCCGATCCCGGCCGCCGGAAAAGTGCCGGCACGCATTATGTGAAATCATCGCGTGACATCGCCGAACCGGGATGGATGTGCGTCACGCCCAGTATCCCCAATTCGATGACCGTGCCGACGTCCGCCTTCTGCTTGATCCCCTCCGACGGCCTCCCGCTACAGGCCGATGTCGTGCAGGAAGGCATCGTGGGACGGCTCGCGGCCGAGGAAGTCGCGCACCATCGTCTGCCCGTCGACAGTGCCGCCGCGTTCCAGGACGGTGCGCCGGTAGTGGGCGCCGATGGCGGGGTCGAGCGGGCCGGCTTCTTGGAAGCGGGTGTACATGTCGTCGCCCAGCACCTTGGCCCACAGGTAGCTGTAGTAGGCGGCGTCGTACCCGAACAGGTGCGTGATGCCGGATTGCAGGTGGGTGCCCTCGACGTAGGCATCGCCGTGCTGGGTGTACACCTGCGCGTAGGTGGCGGTGCTGTCACCGGCGTATTGGGCCGAGTGGTAGGCCGCGTCGAGCGTTGCGAAGGCCAGCTGCTGCATGGTCAGCACCCCTGATGCGGCGGTTTTGGCGGCGGCCAGTGCGGCCAGCAGGTGCTTCGGCATCGGCTCACCGGTTCGGTGGTGGCGGGCGAAACCGGCCACGACGTCCGGTTCCCAGCACCAGTGCTCGAGCATCTGCGAGGGCGCCTCCACGAAGTCGATCTCCGTTTCGGCGCCGGAGTAGCGAAGGTGCTCGGCCCGGGTGAGAACCTCGTGGAGCACGTGGCCGAATTCGTGGAAGAGCGTGACGAGTTCGCAGTGGCGCAGAAGCGAGGGCGTGTCGGCGCTCGGGCGGGTCAGGTTGGTGAGCATCACCGCGACAGGCTGCTGCCAGGAACCGTCCGCGAGGCGTCGTCCCGCGCGTAGGGCGAGCGCCATCGCGTGCTTGTACTTGTCCGGCCTCGGGAACAGATCGAGGTGGAAGCGGGCGAACGGCGCGCCGCCTGTGGCTTCGCCGACGTCGAAGGTACGCACGTCCGGGTGCCAGACGGAGGCGTCGGACACTTCCTCGAACCGGATGCCCAGTATGGTTCCGGTCGTCGTGAACAGTCCTTCCAGGCAGGCTTCCAGCGGGAGGTGCTGTGCGACCTCGGCGTCGTCGAAGGCGTAGCGGCTCTGCTTGAGCTGGCTGATGGCGTGGGGCTGCTCCCACTGGGTCATCTCCCGCGAACCGCCGGCCGCCTCGTTGGCGTCGGCCATCTCGGCCAGGTCGGCGGCGACCTTCGGCGCGACGCGGCGGCGTAGGTCGTCCAAGAAGGTGGTGACCGCCTCAGGTGTCTTGGCCATCCGCGTCTGAAGGACGTAGCCGGCCCAGCAGGAGTGGCCGAGCATGTCGGCGATCTCGCGGCGTATCACGAGGGCGCGTTCAAGCCGGGCGACGTTCTGCGCGCCGCCCTTGCGCAGGTTCTTCTTCAGCAGCTCCCGGCGTCGCGTGGCCGAGTGGGCCTGGCACATGAAGGGCCAGAACTCGGGGTTGTCCAGCCAGACCCGGTAGCCGTCCCCGACGCGCTCGAGGCCTTCGATGTAGGCCTGCGGCAGACCCGCCAGCTCGTCCCGGTCCACGACGATGCCGTCGCGCCAGCCCGCCAGGGTCGCCGCGAAGGCGGAGGCGAGCTCGACCAGCTCGTCGAAAAGCACCCGCAACTTCTCGCGCTGTGCAGCCGGCAAGCCGATCCCGGTGCGCTGGTAGTCACGCCGCAGGTCACGCAGCAGCCGGGCATCCACGGCCGTCAGCGCCGCGGCCTGCGCACTGTTCGCGTACTCGTGCACCGCCCGGAACACCCGCTCGTCGAGACCGATGCCGACGGCGTGCTTGTCGAGTCGCTCAGCCCACAGTTGAGAGGCCTGCCGCAACCCCTTGTCAGGGGACACCTCCGCGAGCAATCCCCAAGCGGCGCGCGCCTCCTTCACCGCTGCCCGAGCCTCCTCCAGCGCTAGCACGGTGTTCTCGAAGGTGCGCTGCTGGTTCGGGATGGCCACGAGCTCGGCGATGCGAGCGTCGCACTCCTCAAGCGCCGCGGTACAGGCCTGAGCCAGATCATCGGCCGTGATGCTCGCATAGTCAGGAAGAGCGCGGGTCATGCGCGGCACCCTAGCCGGGCCGTGGGCAGCCGGCACCTTGATTTATCACACGCCGGTGTTCGGCCGGAATCGCTCGCCTACGGCCCATTCGACATGCCGGGCCTGCGCCTTCGTGCATGGCTTCCGTGATCTCGCTGGTCGCGATGGCTTCACGCGGAGGGTACGTAGCGGCGTCAGATACCGCGAAGAGAACAGTGAACCCTGCCACGACATAGCAGACGCCCTGGACGGTGATGACCGGGATGATGCCGACGGCCTGGCCCAAGTAGCCGGCCGCGAAGGTTGCGGCCAGTTGGCAGACCCCTTCCACACTGGCGAGCGCGCCGAAGATGCGACCGCGATAGTCATCGGTGCTGTGCTGCTGGAAGAGGGTGAACACGCCGGCGAGGGTCGCGCGCCGGGCAGTCCGGCAAGAACCATGCCTACAGCGGCGGGCCACAGGGCGGTGTAGGCGAGAGGGCAGAGGACCGGTCCGACGACGGGTGGTGGAAGGTCTTGGCGAGCGTCGGCGGGGCCTGCACGTCGTGGCGTTCCCAGAGCCGGGCGAAGTCGGGGCTGGCGTCGCGCAGTTCTTCGACCAGGCCGGTCACCGTGGGATCGGCCTGGTGGCGGGCGAGGGCGGCGCGGGCGCCTGAAGGGGGATGGGCGCCATGCAAACCGCAGGCAAAGCCACCGTCGGTGGCGATCGACATCATGGAGTCCATGACCAACCCCCACCTGTCCCCGGGCAGCAGCTGGCGGCTGCATCACGACGGGCAGGAGATCGCGCGGCTGACCGTCACCGACACGGAGATGTTCTGGGTCCACGCGGACATCGAGACGCTGCCCGGCTTCGAGCTGTTCCACCCGCTCTTCGTCGAGCAGGAACGCGCCTTCGAGGCCGAAGACTGGGAGCTGGCCGATGCCTGCTACGAGCAGATCCGCGACGGACTAACCATGACGTTCCCCGACGGCAGCCCGGTCGCCGAGTTCATGCTCAACGTCCACGGTGACGGTACCGCTGGCTGGCGGTGGCACGACGAGCCCTTCGACACCGCGAGCGATCTCGGAGCAGACCGGTGAACCCGATAGCGTCCTCACGTGGATGCCGGTGGCGGGCGGCCGCTCGTGCACATTCCTCACGCGGGACTGTTGACCGCAGAATGGAAATGGAAGATCGATGACTGAGGCTCCGTTGTGCGTCGTCCTCACCGGCCCGTCCGCGGCCGGCAAGTCGACCCTCGCAGAAGCCATCCAAGAGCACTGGGAGGAGCCGCTGCTGCGGTTCGGGGTCGACGAGCTCTATCGAATGGTGCCGGGGCAGTGGGCCGGAGGTGTGAAGAACGCCCGGCACGCCGCCCGAGGGTTCACCTATCAGAACGTGGAGCACATGCCGGGGGCGCGGCGGATCGACAACGGGCCCGATGCCCTGGCCATGCTTTACGCGATGAACGCGGCGATCGTGGCGATGCTCGTCTCGGGCGTCGGGGTGGTGGTGGACGGACAGGCCTTCGAGCCGGCCGTGAACCATGACCTGCAGGCCCGACTGCGCCGGATGCGCGACGAGAGGACGGCGCGGGTTGCCGTCGTCGAGCTCGCGGTGGCCGACGAGCAGCTCGCCGACCGGCACCGCCGCCACGCCCACCCGACCGGCCTGTCGCTGCACCAGAACACCCTCCCCAAACAGGCCGAGGACCCCGACCTGGTCGTCGAGACCACGGACCTGACCGCCTCCGAGGTGGCTGACGTAGTCTGCGAGTGGCTCGACAAGGAGTACGCCGGACCTCGATGACGGCGCCGGCTGGGGTGATGCCATCCGCCTGGGCCGGCTCGGCGCAAACGTCGCGGTCAGCAAACGTCGCGGTCAACTATTCGTGCGACGCGCCGGAGCCGCCAAATCAGTCGCGCGATCGAGGCCGTCTTCGATACGTCGCAGTGCCTCCGACAGGACGTCCCTGCCGTGCGGCGGCGTCATGAACTGCCCCGGAGGTGCCATATCGCCGAACGAGGCGAAGTAGGCCGCGGGTTCTCGGGCCGCCTTTCGGAGGACGGGCGCGGCAGCGTCATCGCCGGCCAGGCCGAGCGCTATGGCGGCGCTGATTCGTACGCCGACGTGCTGGTGATCGAGCCACGCCGACGGCTTGCCACCGAGGTCGCCCAGGGCAATGAGGAGGGTGGACAGCTCGTGGGGATCCGACTCGGCGGACGCGGTGCGTTCGATCGTCGCCTGGAGCGCGGATCGCTGGTCGGCCAGGCCCGGGTGCCTGGCCATGGCGGTGATCGTGGCGGCGATCCAGGCCCGCCGCCGGATGCGCCCGTCGTGCATCCAGGGCAGCACCGCAGGCAACAGCCGCGGGATGAGGTCGAAACACTCCAGGCGCGATCGGGCGTTGACGAGATCGGCGAGTCCTGATCCGTCGTCGCGCAGCCTGCCTTGCCCGTGATGGTCGGCTTCGGCGTACGCGCTGATCCAGGAAGCGATCTCCGCGGCGTGTGAGGTGACGGCTGCGCCGACGGCTCCGGCATCGTCGCCGCGATCACATTGGTGCGCGATCCTGTCGATGAACAGCAACGGAAGGTAGGCGTCGTCACCGTCGATATCAGGACCGTCCAGGAAGTCCAGGAGGGTCAAGGTGATCGGCGCGGTCGCCGGCCACAGTCCGTAGGCGAAGCCCGCCATGCGTAGATAGTTGTCGGCATCGAGCTTTCGCCGCAGGTTGGCGCCACGCCAATCCGTGATGTATGAGGGAATGTTCGTCGCGGCGCCGAACGCGTGGATCAGCTTCGCCCAGTCGACGTCAGTGCCTGCCCCGGCCATGAGCGTGATCGTAGCTGTAGCCGCGCCCCCAGATCCGGTGGCCACCCGGTGGTGACGGCAGTCAGCGGGCGAACAGCCTCGACCGTGAACCCGGCCTCCGTCAGCCAGTCGGTCACCTGGGAGGGCTGGCGGCGGTGGACATACACGTTCATCGGGTGACCGCCGTAGCCTTGCGTCTGCTTCAGGACCGGGCCGACCCCGTGGTCGGGAACGTGGATCAGCGAGTACCAGACGAGCAGGCTGGCCATCGAGGCATCGGCCAGGTCCAGGCCCGTCATAGAGCCGGCCTCGAACCGCAGACCGGGGAAGTCGCGCCGTGCGACCTCGACCATCGCAGGGGACAGATCGATCCCGAACGCGTCCACCCCGATTCCGCGCAGGAACGCCGTGATCCGTCCCGACCCGCATCCCACATCGGCGACAGGGCCGCTGGCGGCGTGCACCAGGTCGGCGAACAGCGGCTGTCGCCCCACACTCCCTACTCCGCATAACGTGCATTATGCGGAGCCTGTTTCCTTGCATAAAATTACAGAGTTGCGTTGCATTGCATGTCTCGCAGGGTAATGAAATTGTGCTGTGCGGAACGTCGCGGAGTGGCGGTGGCTCGGCGGGGTGCGGGGTCCGCCAGGATGGTGCTGTGAGCGATGAGCTGAGTGCCGGGGCGCGGCCGTTAT
Organism: Catenulispora sp. GP43; assembly: GCF_041260665.1. Classification (NCBI taxonomy): domain Bacteria; kingdom Bacillati; phylum Actinomycetota; class Actinomycetes; order Catenulisporales; family Catenulisporaceae; genus Catenulispora; species Catenulispora sp. GP43. Next base: position 234,011 of record NZ_JBGCCT010000013.1, read on the forward strand.
GCAAGTTCGAGCGGTTGGGGCGGTGTTCGCGGCCTGTGAAGGAGACGCTGCCTGGGAGTCGGGGGCGGCGGCATGAGTACTGCGATGACCCCTCGCACAATGCCGTGACGTTCAACCGGGCGCGCAAGGCTGCTGCCAGGGCTGAGGCTGCTGCGGCTGTCGGGAATGCGCCTGGCGGTGCGGGGGTCGGGGTGGCCGGGGTTGGTGCTGGTGGCGGCGGGTTCGGCGGGGTCGGTATCGGTGTGGGTGTGGGGGGCGTCATGGGTGGCGGGGGGATGCCGGTGACGGCGGCGCGCGCCGGGTTCGAGGCGTCCGGGGTGTCGGTGGCGGCGACGTTGCGGCAGTTGGGGGCGCAGGTCGATCTGTGGTTGGAGCGGGCTGAGGCGATCACCGATCCGGAGAACGTCGAGCGGCAGGTGCGCTCGGTGGAGCTGGATGCCGCGGCGCGGGTGACCGCTGCTGAGCAGGTGGCCGCTGCTGAGGCGGCGCGGCGGGCCGAGGCCGAGGTGGCTGGGCAGGCGGCGAATGCGCGGGCTGAGCAGGCCGGGGCCGATGCCGAGGTGGCCAGGGAGGCGCTGGAGGCGGCGGTCGTCGTACACGCCGAGCAGGAGCAGGCGCTGCGGCAGGAGGCTCTTGAGGAGCTCGCGCAGGTGCGGGAGCAGGGTGAGGCCGCGCTGACGGCGATGCGGGAGCAGGCCCGGCGGGAGATCGAGGCGGCCAGGAGGGACGCCGCCGAGGCCGCGGAGCTGGCGGACCGGACCCGGGCTGAGGCGGCGTTGCAGCTTCAGGCGGCGCGGGAGCAGGCCGAGCTGGTCCGTCAGGCCGCTGACGCGCAGATCGCGGCGGCTGAGGGCAAGGCCGCTGCGGCTGCTGTCGAGGCGCAGGCGGTGGCGCAGCGGGCGGCGGCGGAGTTGGAGTCGCTGCGGGCGTCGCTGACCGCGCAGGTGGACAGTGCGAAGGCTGATGCCGAGGTCGCGCATGCTGCCCGGGCCGTTGAGGGCGAGCGTGCTGAGCGGGAGGCGGCGGCCAGGCAGGCTGAGGCGGAGCGGGCGGCGCGCGCCGAGGCCGCTGCGGAGGCTGCTGCGGTGCAGGTGCAGCAGGTGACGGCGCGGTGGCAGCAGGATGTGGCGGCGTTGGCGGCCGAGCGGGAGGCGCGGCGGGAGGCCGAGTTGATGGCCGCGTCGTTGCGCGGGGAGTTGGCGGCGGCTGCGAGGGAGCGGGATGCGGCGGTGGTGCGGGTGCCGGGTGGGCGGCGGCAGGAGCAGGGGACGGATGCTGTGGGAAGCGGCGCCGAGTAAGAGACGGGGAGAGCAAGTAGGCGGCGAGAGCAAGTAGGCGGCGAGAGCAAGTAGGCGGCGAGAGCAAGTAGGCGGCGAGAGCAAGTAGGCGGCGAGAGCAAGTAGGCGGCGAGTGGTAACGCGGAGGCGGAGTAGACCGGCAAAGCATTGCGGCAGGACTGCACCGGTAGCGATGGAATTGGAGTAGAGCAGCAAAAGACGATGATGGCGCGGCAGGGAGGCGAGTCCCCCGCCGCGCCGTTGTGTGTCAGCTGTCAGTTACGTCTCAGCTCGGCAGGGCCCAAGCCTGATTCGCCTGATGGCTGCCACACGTCCAGGTGTCCAGCTTCGTGCCGTCGGCGCTGCCGCCGCCGTAGACGTCCAGGCACAGCCCGGAGGCCTTGTTCGTGACGGTCCCGTCAGCCTGCGCCGTCCACTGCTGCGCCGTACTCCCGGTGCAGGTGGAGATCACCGCGGCGCTGCCGGCGGCGGTGCCGTTCGCGGTGAGGCACTTGCCGAGGGTGCGCACGGTGCCGTCGGCCGGGCGAGTCCAGGCCTGGTTGGCGTTGCCGGTGCAGGTGTACAGGATCGTCGCGGTGCCGTCGGTGGTGTTGCTGCCGGTGAGGTCCATGCACTTGGCGCCGTTGCCGACGATCTCGCCGGTGGGTACCGCCGCGGCGCAGCTCGCCGAGGGGGTGAGGCGCCAGATGGCGGTGCCGTGGGCGGGGATGGTCGCGGTCAGGGTGCCGGCGGTGGCGGTGGTGCCGGTCCACAGGTTCTTCGCGGTGGCGGTGCAGTTCGCAAGGCCCACCGAGGCCAGGGTGGTGGACACCGTCTCGGAGGCTGAGCCGCGGTTCAGGACGGCCACGGCCCGGTCGCCGCCTGCCAGGGGTTTGGCCAGGACGTCGGTGGTGCCGTTGGTGGACACCACGCCGGCCTGGTGGCCCGCGCTGTCCTGGTCCAGGGCGATGAGGTCGGTGTTGCCCAGGGCGGCCAGGCCGTCGGCGGACAGGTTCGCCACGTCCGAGGACAGGATCATCGGGGCGCTCATCATCGCCCACAGGGCGACCTGGGAGCGGGACTCATCGCCGCTCAGGCCGGGGTCGCCGGCGATGAGGAAGTCGGGGTCGTTCCAGTTGCCGGGGTGGGCGTAGCGGGAGATCCAGCGGTTGTAGCCGTAGTTGGACATGACCGAGGACCAGCGCGAGGCGGTGGGGTTGGAGCTGTCGTAGGTGGCGATGTCGTAGCCTTCGCGCCACAGCTGGCCCAGGCCGCCGACCCAGCCCAGGACGTCGAACCAGGTGGGGTTGCCCCACTCGCCGCTTTGGAAGTACGCCGGGGCGGACTCCGAGAACGTGATGGGGCGGCCGGCGTTCGCCAGGGCGGTGGACTCGGCGGTGTAGGCGGTGCGGTAGGCCTGCTCAGTGCTCTGGCCGGACGGCACGTAGACGTTGCAGCCGTCGAGCTTCAGGTAGTCCACGCCCCAGGAGGCGAACGTGGCGGCGTCGGCGGCGAAGTGGTCGGCGCCGCCGCCGGCGGGCTGGCCGCTGCCGGGGTAGCCGCCGCAGGTGGACGAGCCGGCGTCCTCGTAGATGCCGAAGTTCAGGCCTTTGCTGTGCAGGTAGCTGCCGAGCCAGGCCATGCCGTGCGGGAACTTGGTGGCGTCGGCGACGAGGTTGCCGTTCGCGTCGCGGGAGGAGGCCATCCAGCAGTCGTCGACGGTGACGGTCTTGTAGCCCTTGGCGGCCAGGCCGCTGCTGACCAGGGCGTTGGCGTTGGCGACGACCACGGACTCGTCGACCGAGCACTGGTAGTGGGCCCAGTCGTTCCAGCCCATCGGGGGCGTGGCGGCCAGAGTCGCCGCGGCGGTGCTGGTTGTAGTGGCGGCGGTGGTGGCGGTGGCGGGGTGGGATGTTGAGGGCGGTGCCGGTGGCGCTGCGTGAGCGGTGCTGGTTGTCAGCGGTAGAGCGGCAAGTACGCAGGCCAGGGCGGCGGCTGCGAGCCGGCCGGGGCCGGGGCGGGGAGATGACATGGTGCCTCCTTGCTGAATCCTGAAAGATCTGCGGGGCGCACGCCGTGCATCAGCACACTGCGGATGCTCGGAAGTGTCAAGGTTCCGCGTCATACGTGCAGATCCGGTCATCGGCATCCAGCTGTTGATTCTGGGTCGTGGCCCGGAGCACGCGGCACTAGGGTTGGGCACCGTCGGATCGGACGAGCAGGGGAGGGGAGCACGTGTCGTCGACGTCGGCGGTCGGGGTGCTGGCGCAGGGATTACGGGACCTTCGGGACTTCGCGGAGGGACCGGAGGACGAGGAGCTGCGGGAACGCACCGGGCTCACAGCGGGGCAGATCGACGCGGCGCTCGGCGGCGAACGGCTGCCGACGCGCGAGGTGACGCTGGCGCTGGTCGAGGCCTGGGAGGGGGACGTCGAGGCCTGGCGGGAGTACTGGGGGCAGATCGCGGAGCTCGCCGAGGAGGATGAGAGCCGGGGCGGGGAGCGGAATGCGGGTGAGGGAGCGCCGGCGCCTGCGCCGCCGGAGCCTTCGATCATCACACCGATTCCGGAGGTGGAACCGGACGAGGCGGAGTCGGTGCAGCTGGAGCCGGCTGACACGGACCAGGCTGACGAAGAGCATGCGGGTACCGCAGCCGAGCAGGACGCTGAGGTAGAGGTGCGCGCCGGGGTAGCCGATGAGGTTGGGGCAGAGCCGGCGGGAGCGAAGACAGCTGCTGGGGTGTCGGAGCCGGCCGAGGTCGCGCACGCGTCTGCGGCGGCAAAGGCGGCGGTAGAGGTAGAAGCAGAGACCCGCAGCCAAGCTGAAGCGGAGCTGCCGGCGCGCGCCGAGAGCGCGAGCGTGGCCGTCTCCCCTGAGCCTGCGAAGAAGCGTTCTCTGGCGCGGGTTGGTATCCCGGTCTTGTTGTTCGCGGTGGGCGTGGGGGTGGGCGCGTTCGGCGATCATGCGTTGAACTCGAAGCAGTCCTCGAGTACCACCGCCGCGTCCGTGCCGCCGGTCGCGTCGTCCGCGCGGCCGTCGCACACCGCGGCGTTGTCGCCGTCCAGTTCGGGTGCCTCGTCGCCGGCGAGCAGCGCGGGGTCTGCTCCGTCGCCGACTGACAGCTCCGGCACCAGTTCGGGGTCCGGGTCGCCTTCCTCCTCCTCGACGGTCGCGCAGGGCACTGTGCTGGGTGCGTATGTCGGGATCCAGTTGGCGTCCGGCTATAGCGTCAACTTCCTCAGCGATCCGTACCACCCCTCTGCTGGTACCTCGAATGGTCCGGACACCATGGGGTTCTTCGCGGGCAGTTTCGTCGATGGGCGTTTCTATGCCGACCGGGTCGCGATCCTGGATCCGACCGACACCGGGTCGTTCTCGTCGTGTCTGAACGACACCCGGTACCAGCACGATGTGCTGCTGTCGCAGATAGCGACGGGCAGCAGTTTCTGTATCACCACTGGGACGGGGCATCTGGTGTTGGTGACGGTGCGGCGGTTGCCGTCCAGTACCGATGCCAATCCCTATGCGGTGCTGGATGTGACGGTCTGGCAGGGCAGCTAGAGCTGCGTGAACGTCGATACGGCGCCGGATGTGACCCAGGTCACATCCGGCGCTGTCACATTCTCCGGCGCCCGGGAGTCAGAGAGGCGTAGGACCAACGGGTCCAATCTTCGTGAAGCAATGCCTTTCGACTGATACAGGGAGTACTGAAGTGGAAGCTCGTATCCAGAACCCGGCGATGATCCTCGACGCCACCGGCGCGATCCAGCAGCTGTACAAGGCCGTGAACAACGGCGGGGTGGAGCCGGCGGTCCTGGAGCTGGTGCATCTGCGGGCCAGCCAGATCAACGGGTGTGCGCCGTGTGTGTACTCCGGGATGGGCAACATGCGCCGGATGAAGGAGTCCGAGGAGCGGATCGGGCTGGTGGCGGTGTGGCATGACGCGCCGTTCTTCACCGAGGAGGAGAAGGCGGCGCTGGCGTTGGCCGAGGCGGCGACGCGGCTGGCGGACAATCCCGAGGGCGTCAGTGACGCGGTGTGGGAGCAGGCGGCGCAGTTCTTCGACGAGAAGCAGCTGGCGGCGATCGTGATGATGGTGGCGCTGACGAACCTGTTCAACCGGCTCAACCACGTCACGCGGCAGGTCGCCGGCGCGGGTTGGTAGGTGCGGGCCCGTAGCGGCGTCTCGTGCGGGGCGCCTTGTGGCGGTCGGTGCGGTAGCGTGCGGCGTCGGATCAAAGCACTGACAGCGCCGTGCGGCATCGACCGCACCGGCGTCGCCTTCAGGAGTTCGGGAGGGCCGCATGGCCGAGTTGTCCGGCTGGTCGCACGTGTCGTTCTCGGTCCGGGACCGGGACGCCAGCGTCAGCTTCTACACCGACGTGCTGGGGTTCAAGACCCTGGCCGTCACCGACCGGGACGCCTGGCTGCAGACGATCATGCTGCATCCGACGGGCATGTGCGTGGCGTTCCAGCAGCACAACGGTAACGGCGGCGGGGCGTTCGACTTCGCCACGACCGGGCTGGACCACTTCGGGTTCGGGGTGGGGTCGGCCGCCGAGCTGCAGGAGTGGATCGGCCGGTTCGAGGAGTTGGGGGTGGCGCACTCCCCGGTGCGGGACACCGACCTCGGGCAGTTCGTGAGTTTCGAGGACCCTGACGGGATCCAGCTGGAGCTGTTCTACAGCCCGTACACCGCCGCCGCGGCCGGCTGATCGCGGCCGGTGCCCGGTCTCAGGCCGCCGCCGGGGCCTTCGGCTGTCTCGGCTGCCTGGGCCGGCGCCGGTAGACGACCACCAGGGCGATGAACACCACGATCGCGATCAGCGCGCCGATGGCGGTGGCGCCGCGGAACATCGGCGCCTGCACGTCCATGGTGCGCTGGCCGGCGTGGGCGCCTCCGCCGCCGCCGATCGCGACGCCGAGCGTCATCAGGTTCGGGGCGGCCAGGATCACGGCCAGGGCCAGCCACATGACCCTGGTCTTCCAGCGCATCGGCCGGTGCATGGTCAGCCACAGCAGGCCCAGCGGCAGGATCGTGAACACGATGCCGAAGCAGATCCCCAGCAGCGCCCCGGTGGACAGCTGGCCGTTGATGGCGCCGCCCATGCGGTGGGCCCACCAGCGCGGGATCCACGCCGAGGCCGCCAGGTAGACCAGCACCAGGGCGATCAGGACGAGCACGATCGTGATCACGCGGCGTACCAGGTCGCGGCTGCCGGCGTCCGGCGCTTGGGCGGCTGGTGCGGCTGGGACGGTCGCGGTCGTGCCGGGTTCGGTGGCTTCGGGTGCGTGCCGGAACCTCACGGACCTGATGCTGGCATCGGGTGTGCTGGGACGCCTGCCGGATGGGCCGGTCGTGGGGGCCCGGGCTGTGTTCCTGCGCGGGGGCGCGCGCCGCCACCATGCGGGAACACGCGTTCGATCAAGGGTTCAGTAGGCCATGCCCATCGCCTCCTGCACCTTCGCCAGGGTCGCCTCGGCCTCCGCGGTGGCGCGTTCGGCGCCGCGCCGCAGGATCGCCGACAGGTAGCCGCGCTCGGCGGCCAGCTCCGCGCGGCGGGCCCGGATCGGGCGCAGGTGCTCGTTCACCGCCTCGGTGGCGGCGCGTTTGAGGGCCGAGGCGCCGCCGGAGCCGATCTGTCCGGCCAGGTCCGCCGGGTCCTCGCCGCGGCACAGCGCGGTGATCAGCAGCAGGTTCGACACCTCGGGGCGGTGTTCGGGGTCGAAGGTGATGTGCCGGTCGGTGTCGGTTTTGAAGCCTTTGATGATGCCGGCGGTCTGGTCGGCGGTGGCTTGCAGCGGGATGGTGTTGCCGTGGCTTTTGCTCATCTTGGCCCCGTCGGCGCCCAGGACCGAGGGGGCGTCGGAGATCAGGGCCCTGGGTTCGGTGAACACCGGCGCGTAGCGGGTGTTGAAGCGGCGCGCGACGGTGCGGGTCACCTCCAGGTGCGGCAGCTGGTCGCGGCCGACCGGGACCAGGTCCGAGCGGCAGAACAGGATGTCGGCGGCCTGGTGCACCGGGTAGGTGAGCATCAGCGCCGACAGCGCGGGGCGGCCGGAGGCGGCGGCTTCGGCCTTGGTGGTGGGGTTGCGCTCCAGCTCCGGGACGGAGATCAGGGACATCAGCGGCAGCAGCAGCTGGTTCAGGGCCGGGACGGCAGAGTGCGCGAACACGGTGCTGCGGGCCGGGTCGATCCCGACGGCCAGGTAGTCGGCGACCAGGCCCAGGGCGAAGTCGGCGATGCTCGCCGAGGCGTCGCGGTCGGTGATCACCTGGTAGTCGGCGACCAGCACGAACAGGTCCGCGCCGGCGTCCTGCAGCCGGACCCGGTTGCGCAGCGAGCCCAGGTAGTGGCCCAGGTGCAGGGCCCCGGTGGGGCGGTCGCCGGTGAGGACCCGCATCTGGCGGGCGTCGCCGACCAACTGCGCGGCCAGCTCGGCCTCGGTCAGGTGAGCGGCGCTCTCCGGTGTTCCCGCAGCTCCCGGCGCACCGGGTGCGCCGGGTGTGAGGTGCGCGCCGGCGGCGGTACCAGAGGGAAAAACACGCGGCTGGTCGTCGGCATTGGTGGGTACGTCAACAGTGATGCTCATCGTCGTTCTCCTCGCGGGAATCCCAGCTGGTCGGGGGACTGGCGCCGCCGGCGTCCGGACCGCCGGGGCTCCCGCGAGGGGGCCGAGAACAACGAAGGCCGTCCGGAACGTCGGACGGCCTGTCGGCGCGTGTGGCTGAACAACCGTCCTAGGACGGCCGCCAGCTGGCACACACGAAGATCTTCACGGGATCAGGATATCAGGGCAGGCATGCCGGACTCAATCGATGACCAGGCGGAAGGTCAGCAGCCCCTTCCCGGGCGCGTACTCCCAGTCGCGCTCCGGGGTCCGGGCGAAACCCAGGCGCGCGTACAGCCGCTGCGCCGCGGTCATCTGCGGCTTCGTCGACAACACCAGCGCCGGCCGCTTGTCCTGTCGGGTGCGCCGCACACAGTCCAGCACCAGCGCCGCCCCGACGCCCTGGCCGCGGGCCGAGCCGGCGGTGGCCAGCATCCTGATCTCGGCCTCCTGTCCGGCGGCGATGTCGGCGAACTCGCTGCCGGCGACCGTGTACACCGCGGCGCCGACCAGCGTCCCGGCCTCGTCCAGGGCTATCAGCTGCCAGGCGCCGTCGGCGGCGTGCCGGGCCGCCGCGTCGGCCAGACGCGGCAGGTAGGTCGGCTCGGCCAAAGACTCGTCCCGGTACACGGCGGCGGTCAGCTCGCCGGCGGCGGCCAACTCGGCCGGAAGGGCTTCGCGAATGGTGATCTGCACAGCGGTTGATTCTGCCCGAGGCCCGCCGGGTCAGGCCCGCCGCGGTCGCGGTGCGGACGCCGGGGGCGGTGTGGCGCCACCGGCGCGCGCCGATGGTGCGGTGCGGGCGTGAAGTGTGCGGTGGGAGTGTGACAGTACGGCCACGATCAGGTGATCCGGGAGTGTGTGCACCGTCACAGCGCCCCCGGATGGTCCTATGATCGCGCTCGGTAGTCGTTCGGATGCCGCGCAGGCGGCAATGCGGGTCAGGCCAATCAGATGTCCTGGTCCGCGATGGAGGTGGTCGCGGTGTCGGGTCAGAATTCGTCCACGGCGCACGCGCAGGCGGCCGGGTCCCGGTCGGCGGCGCCGTGGTCGGACGAGCTCACGGGGCTGCCGAACCGGGCGATGCTGGGCCGGTGGCTGGAGGCGCGCACCGGGCCGCGGGCCCGGCCGGGGCAGCGGATCGGTTTGTGCAGCCTGGATTTGGACGGGTTCCGGCAGATCAACGCCCTGTTGGGGTTCGGTGCCGGGGACCGGTTCCTGGCGGCGGTGGCGACCCGGCTGCGGTCGGTGCTGGAGCCGGGCGGGCATCTGCTGGCGCGGACCGGCGGGGACGAGTTCGCGGTGCTGGTCGATTACAAGGACCACAGCTACACGGACCACAACGTCGCCGCGGGTGCCGGGAACAGCAACGGGGCCGGGGCCGGCAACGGTAATGGGGGTGGCGTGGCCGGGGCGGCTGCGGCTGCTGCGGCGTTGGCCGAGTCGGTGCTGCCGCAGGGTGCTGAGGGGCCGCCGCGGCGCGGCTCGGCGGGCCGGCCTATGGTGGAGCGGGTCGCCGAGCGGGTGCTGTCGGCGCTGCGGGACCCTTTGCGGGTGGACGGCCGGGATCTGACGGTGACGGCGTCGATCGGCGCGGTCGAGGCGCTGGCCGCGGCCTCGGCGCCGGAGGATCTGCTGCGGGCGGCGGATCTGGCGCTGTACTGGGCCAAGGGTGAGGGCCGGGACCGGTGGACGCTGTTCGACGCCGAGCGTGCCGGGGCTGACGTGGCCCGGTACCGGCTGGCGGCGGACCTGCCGGCGGCGGTGGAGTCCGGGCAGTTCTACTGCGAGTACCAGCCGATCGTGTCCCTCGCCGACGGCGCGGTGACCGGGGTGGAGGCGCTGGTGCGGTGGCGGCATCCCCGGTTCGGGATCGTGCCGCCGGACCGGTTCATCTCGCTGGCCGAGGACTCCGGGCTGATCGTGGAGCTGGGGCGGCGGATCCTTTCCGAGGCGTGCCAGGCGGCGGCGACATGGCCGGACGCGCCGGGGCAGCCGGCGCCGCCGGTGTCGGTGAACGTGGCGGTGCGGCAGTGCCGGGACCCCAGGCTGATGGGGCACGTGCTGTCGGCGCTGGCCGAGTCCGGGCTGGCGCCGCAGCGGCTGCGCCTGGAGATCACCGAGTCGGCGCTGCTGCCCGGTGACGACGCGGCGCAGGCGACGCTGCGGGCGCTGGCCGACAAGGGCGTGGCCATCGCGGTCGACGACTTCGGCACCGGCTACTCGAACCTGTCGCACCTGCGGCGGCTGCCGGTGCACATCCTGAAGATCGACGGCACGTTCGTGGCCGGCCTGGCCTCGGGCATGGGTGGCGGGACCGGGGCGGCCGCGGGGCCCGGGAGCATGGGCCCATGCGGTGCCGACGAGCAGATCATCGCCACGGTGACGGCGCTCGGGCACGCGCTCGGGCTGACGGTCACCGCCGAGGGTGTGGAGACCGCCGGGCAGCTGGAGACGGTGCGGCGGCTCGGTGTCGACACCGGGCAGGGCTGGCTGTTCTCCCGGGCGCTGCCGGCCGCCGGGATCAGGGACTTGTTGGCCCGCGGCGCGCCGCTGGCCGCCTGAGCAGGGCCGCGACCTGCCCCGCGAGGAGCGGACTTCGGGCTGGCATGCGGGGGAACTGGAGAGGACTTCCTTGCACTCTGAGGGCTGATCCTCCCGTACCCCACTGGCACCGGGGGTTTCGGTGCGGTGTGATGGGTGTGCCGGCTCACCGAGCCGGACCGTGTTGGACAAGCTCCCCCAGCGACACCGACACTCGGGCGGGCCGCGACCTTCGGACCAGGGTCACGGCCCGTCCGGCTTTCTGTGCGCCGCCGGCGGGTCCGGTGGCCTTGGCATGATGGCCGTCATGGCTTCTGGACCTTTCGAAGTGGTCGGCACCCTGGCCCGGCTGTGGCGCTATCCGGTGAAATCGATGCTCGGCGAGCAGCTCACCGACGCCCCGGTCGAGCGGCGCGGCCTGGTCGGGGACCGGCGGTTCGCGGTCTGGGACGCCGAGGGCAAGTTCGGATCGTGCAAGAACTCCCGCCGGTTCCGGCGCATGGACGGGCTGTTGGACTTCCGTGGCGGCTCGGACGACGGTGCGGCGGCGTACCTTGTGGCCCCGGACGGCGCGCGCCACGCCGTGCCCTCGCCGGGCGCTGACGCCGCGGTGCGGGCGCATCTGCGGCGCGAGGACGTGCGGATCATGGCCGAGGCCGAGGTCGCGCACCACGACGCCGCGCCGCTGCACCTGCTGTCGGCGGCGAGCCTGGACTGGTACGCCCACGCCCTGGACGGCGTGCCCGCCGACGAGCGCCGGCTGCGCCCGAACCTGCTGGTGGACCTGCCGGGGCTGCCGGCGTTCGCCGAGGACGGGTGGGAGGGCCGGCAGGTGCGGATCGGGGCCGGGGCGGACGCGGTGCTGGCGCGGTGGATGAAGCAGACCGAGCGGTGCCGCACGCTGACCGTGGAGCAGGACGGCCTGCCGCGCGCTGCGCAGGGGCTGAAGGTGCTGGCCGGGCGCGGTCTGAACCTGGGGGTGTATCTGGAGGTGCTGGAAGGCGGGCGGTTGCGGGTCGGGGATCCGGTGGCGCTGTCGGTGTAGGTGATGTGGGCGGCGTAGGTGATGTCGGCGATGTCGGCGTCGGTGTTGCCGGTGTGGGGCCCGGCATGGAGCACCGGGCCGTGGCGGGGTCAGCCGCGCGGTGTCACCAGCGCCCGCTGCCCGGCCTCGGCGACGACGCGCGCCGCGGTCTGCTGCGGGGTCAGCCCGGAGGTGTCGAACCACCAGCCGGCATCGCCGAGTTCCCGTTTCATCGCCGCTTCCAGGTCGTCGTAGCCGTCGAAGAAGAACTGCTGCTCGGGGATGATCCAGTCGATCAGGGGTGTGAAGCCGGCGTCGGCGAAGTTGGCAGCCAGCGAGCACAGGTTGCGGTTGCACAGGTCCACCTGGCGGGCGGCTTCGTCGGCCGGTTCGCCCAGCGCCCAGACCCGGCCGTTGACCACCAGGCGGTTCGCGACGTCGCCGTCCATGCGGGCCGAGCGTGGGATCAGTTCGGCGGCCAGCTGTGTCACCGTGGACTTTCCGGCGCCGGGCATGCCGGTCACGATCATGCACGGCGGGGTGGTCTGCTCGGAGGTCACGGGCGTGATCGTGCCGGGCGGCCACAGGGGTCGCAAGGCGTTTTCTGGGCGCTCTGAGGCCTCAGAGCCCGAACTCGGCGCGGATCGCCTCGCCGTGCTCGTCCAGCTCCGGCGCGGCCGGCCGCACCACCGGGTCCGGGTAGCCGGCCATCTTCACCACCTGGCCGGGTAGCTCCAGTCCGCCGGCGGTGATGCGCATCCGCCGGGCTTCGGTCTGGGCGTCGGTCATCGCCTGGCCGATGTCGTTCACCGGGGCGCAGGGCACCTTCGCCGCTTCCAGGCGGTCCAGCCAGTTCGCGCAGGTGTCGGCGGCCAGGAGTTCCTCGATGAGGGCGGTCAGGACCAGGCGGTTGGCTGAGCGGGTCGCGTTTTGGGCGAAGTTCGGGTGCTCGGCCAGCTCCGGGGCGCCGATGGCTGCGGCGAAGGCCACGAACAGGGCGTCGTTGCCGACGCACACCACGATCTGGCCGTCGGCGGCGGTGAACGCGCCGAACGGGGCGATGTTCGGGTGGTGGGAGCCGATGCGGTGCGGGACGGTGCGGTCGGCCAGCCATGCGAGGGCGTTGCCTTCCAGGAACGACACTGTCGCGTCGAACATCGCGATGTCGACGTGGGTGCCGCGGCCGTGGATGCCGCGGCCGACCAGTGCCGCCATCACCGCGCCGAAGGTGTAGACGCCGGCGGACAGGTCCGAGACCGAGGCCCCGGACTTCACCGGCGGTCCGTCCGGCTCTCCGGTCACCGACATCAGGCCGCTGCGGGCCTGGATCACCGCGTCGTACGCGGGTTCGCCGGAGCGCGGGCCGGTCGCGCCGTAGCCGGACACCGAGGCGTACACCAGCCGCGGGTTGCGGGACCGCAGTGCCTCCGGGCCCAGGCCCAGGCGGTCCATCACGCCGGGCCGGAAGTTCTCCACCAGCACGTCGGCGCGCTCGGCCAGGGCCGCGACCTGCTCGGGGTGTTTCTTCAGGTCGACCGCGAGGGACTGCTTGCCGCGGTTGACGCGTGCGAAGTACATCGAGCGGCCGTCGGCGGCGAAGGGGCCGTAGCGGCGGGAGTCGTCGCCGGTCGCCGGATGCTCGACCTTGATCACCCGGGCTCCCAGGTCCGCCATGATCATGGTGGCGAAGGGGCCGGCCAGCACCCGGGTCAGGTCGATGACGAGCAGCCCGGACAGCGGTCCGGCCGTGGACGGGTCGCCGTCTTGGCGGGCGTCCGGGCCGTCGGCGGGGGAGTCGGGGCTGGCGGCGTCGGGGTGCACGGCGGTCATGAACGATCAGCGTGGCATGCCGGGACCGGCGCGTCGATATGACACGGCTATCGCGCCGCTCACAGCCTTCGGCAAAGGTTGCCGTACCGGGCGTACCGGGGTGCCGGCCGCGGCCCGTGATCGCTCACAGATCGCTCACAGGGGAATGACACCGGCGGCGATCAGCACCCCCAGGAGCACCGCGGCGCCGCAGGCCAGGCAGTAGCGCAGGCTCTCCGCCAGTTTGGTCTCGACGGCCTTGGCGGCGACCGTCGCCGTGCCCTTCGGGTCGGCGGGGTCGTAGTGCACGGGGAAGTACGCGCCGCGCGCGACGCCGGCGGCCGGCTTGAGCCTCTCCTTGAACACCACCGGCGTGCCGCCGGCGTCGGTGAAGGAGATCATGAGCCGCTGGATGGGGGTGCCCGGGTTCGCCGCTTTCCCTTCCCGCTCCGGTGTGGAGCCGAGGTAGTCGGTCACGATCGCCGTGACGGTCCCCTCGGCGAACGCCCCGGTGCGAAGCGCACGCCGGCGTCCGAGCAGTTCGCGGCGGCCGCGGAGCAGCATGGCGCCGAACGCGCCGCCGCCGATGATGAGCACAATTCCCAGGACCATCGCACTGCCCCTGCCATCTCAGAACCCTTTCACAGCTGAGATGAAGGTATCAGAGCTGAAATCCATATCAGCTCATACCGTTGAGAAGGTGCCTCAGTCCTCGACCACAGCCGTCCACGCCCCCGCGTCCCCCGGCGCCCCGCTGAAGTCGTACCGCACTCCGCCGGCACGCAGCCCCACCAGCGTCACCGACGTCGTGCCCCAGGTCCGCTCGCCCAGCTCCCGCCGCACCAGCAGCGCCCGGTCATCCAACGGATCCACCCCGCCGCCCTCCAGCAGCGGCAGCCACGGCCCCCACGCCTTGTCCGTCGCCACCTGCGGCACCGGCCTCGGCCGTGGCGCGGCCAGCAGCCGAGGCCGGAAGAACCCCAGCCGCGCCGCCATCGCCTCCGTCCCCGGGCCTTCCGTCGGGTCCGAGCCCTCCAGGCCGCTGTTCACCACCACGTGCAGCCCCGGCGTCAGCTCGTGCCGCTCGTGGCGCTCGCCGTTCCAGCTCAGCAGGAACACCCGGGTCAGGGTCGCACAGACGAGATGGAACGGGTCGTAGCGGACGAAGTCCAGATCGTCGACGGAGCCGGTCGCGGCGAACCGCAGCGGCAGCTCCCCGCGCGAGAGCCGCCCCGACTCCGGAGCCAGCGGCCCCCGGCCGTTCAGCACACACGCCGCCCGCGGCACCCGCGGATCCACCGCCAGCCACGTCCCGGACGCCAGCAGATCCTGCCCGCCGATCAGATCCGGGTACTCCGGCCAGTGCCGGCCCGGCGGGATCCACGGCCGGTCGTGGAACTCATCGCGCACGCCGGCCAACAGAACCGGGTACTCCGAGGCGGGCTCGACACTCACGATCGCGGTGCACACCCTCCTATCACAGCAGCCTGCGCCGACCAGGGCGAACCCGGGTCCGGCCGCGGCCCGGCCAACTGCGCCGATCACGCTGAGCCACCAGAGCGGGAACCGTGTGTGGTTTCCCATCTGAGCGGGTATCGGCGCTGCACAAGAGGTCCGCGAACGTCCGGTGAACATGCGCCGGACCAGCGGGGTGCAAGAAGAAGCGGGAGCCGCGATGACGCAGGAATCCGTGCCTGTAGGCCGCCGGGCCGACACTGCCGGCGACCGGGCGGACGCGCGCATCCACACCGCCCCGCAGCCGCTGCGCGCCACCCGCCCCACCTCCACCATGATCAGCTGGGGCGCCGTGGGCCTGGGCTACTCCCTCATCGCCGGCGGCTTCGCCCGCCTGACCATCCCCGCCGAACTCGCCACCCTGCTGCCCGGCGCCGCCCTGGTCTGGTACGCGCTGCGCCCCACCACCGCGCACTTCCCCGCGCCGGCCCCGCTCGAGCGCCGCAGCACCGCCCCCTGGATCGTGATCGCGGTCGCCTTCGGCATCTGGGAGCTGTACGCGGCCGCCCGCGGCTCCACCCACGCCCACCCGACCCTGTCGATCCTGCTGGGCCCGCTGATCGACCCGCCGCCGGCGCGCGCCGCCGGTTACGCGGTGTGGCTGCTGGCCGGGGTGTGGGTGGTGCGCCGATGAGTCCGCGTGCCATCACCATCGCCGGGTATGTCGTGATCGGCGTGGCCGCGGTGCTGGTGGAGCTGCTCGCCCGCCGTCCGCACAGCCGGGTCCCCCGATTGTCGCAGCTGGTCAGCCGGGTCATGCACGAGAAGTGGGGGCGGGTGGGCATGCTGTTGGTGTGGTGGTGGCTCGGCTTCCACTTCCTGTCCCGTTCCTGAATGGTCCGGAACGGTCCTGAACCGTTCCCGGCCACCGGCGCGCATCGGAGCACCTCGTGCGGATCCACCTGACCAACGTGTTCGTCGACGACCAGGCGAAGGCCGAGGCGTTCTACACCGGCAAGCTCGGGTTCCTGACCAAGGCCGACGTGCCGGTCGGCGCGGACCGCTGGCTCACCGTGGTGTCGCCGCAGGCGCCGGACGGGCCGCAGCTGCTGCTGGAACCGTCCAGCCACCCGGCGGTGAAGCCGTACAAGGAGGCCCTTTTCGCCGACGGCATCCCGGCGGCCAGCTTCGCTGTGGACGACGTCGGCGCCGAATACGAGCGCCTTAGCGGCCTGGGGGTGCGGTTCACGCAGGAGCCGACCGATGTGGGGCCGGTCATCACCGCGGTCCTCGACGACACCTGCGGGCCCTGATCCAGCTCATGCAGGTCAAGACCGAGGACTAGCCGGCGCCCGGCGGCTGGATCGTCGGGGTGGTCGGGGAGTCCAGCCAGGCGTCGACGTACGCCGAGAAGTCCCGGCCGGTGTGGGCGTCGAGGAACGCCGCGAACGTGTTCCGGTCCTGGTTCGTGCCCTGGTGCTGGTGCACCCAGTCGTTCAGCAGCTGGTAGAACGCGGTGTCGCCGAGGGCTGTGCGGATCCCGTTCAGCATCAGCTCCGGGCAGATGTAGACGTTCGACGAGGCGAAGTGCGTCGGCAGGTAGTGTCCGGGCGGCCCGTCGCCGCTGCGCAACGGCTGGTCCATGCGCTGGTCGCCGCGCAAGAGCAGATCGGCGGTCGTCGTCTGCGAGCCGCTCTGCGCCGCCTGCCACAGCCTTTGCGCGTACATCGCGAAGCCCTCGTTGAGCCACAGGCCCGACCAGGTCGTCGGGGTCACCGCGTCACCGAACCACTGGTGGGCGAACTCGTGCAGCAGGTCCGCAGCGGCGCCGTGCGACGAGAACGTGATCATGGTCTGGGTTTCCATGCCGACCATCTCGGGCCGGAACAACACCCCGGCCGTGCCGAACGGGTACGGCCCGAAGCGCTGCTCCAGGAACGAGATCATCGCCGGGACCTGCGCGGTCAGCTTGTGCACCGCCTCGGCGTCGGCGGGCAGGTACCAGTACGTGAGCGCGATGCCGTGCGGGCCGGTGGCGCTGTCCTGCTGGAACCGGTCGACGGCGAAGGCCACCAAGTAGGTCGACACCGGGTTCGGCTGGTGCCAGCGGTAGACGCCGTGCCCGGCCGATTCGGTCCGGCCCAGGAACGTGCCGCCGCTGACGCCGGCCCAGCCGTCCGGGGCGGTGATGGCCACGTCGTACAGCGCCTTGTCCGAGGGCTGGTCGTCGCACGGGAACCAGGTGAACGCCCCGTACGGCTCCTGCTGCGCCCACACCGCGCCGGAGGCTGTGACCTGTGCCCCGAGCCCTGGCACGTCGGGGCGGGTCATCGGTGCCGGAACCAGGTGCGGGGTGCCGTGGTAGGCGATGACCACGGTGCGGACCGCATCGGCCGGCAGGCGGCGGCCGGCCGGGACGGTGAGGTGGTCGCCGTCGTGGACGTCGGCGGCCGGTGCGCCGTTCACCGTGACCGAGTCGGCGCTCATGTCGGCGGCCAGGTCCAGGACGAAATGGTCGGTGGGTTCGGCGGCGCGCACCGCCAGCGTGGCGGTGCCGGTCAGCACCGTGGACGCCGGGTCCCACTTCAGGTCCAGGCCGTAGTGCAGCACGTCCGTGGCCGGGTCGCCGAACTGCGGATACATGTCGTCGGCCACCGGATGGGAACGGCCCGCCGACCAGTCCGATGCGGGCGCGCTGCTGGTTTTCGCCGGTGCCGGCGCCGAACCCGAGCCACCACATGCCGTACTCGCAGCGACCGCGACCAGCATCGCCAGGCCGGCTGTCAGAGCCCGCCGTTCCCGAACCATCCCCACCCGAAAACCCTCCCCGCCCACGACAACAGCCCCCACGATCTCAAGGCGCCGCCCGGCTACGCCAGCCCGGCTATGCCAGCCCGGCCCGGAACGCCTGAATCACCAGCTGCACCCGGTCCCGGGCATCGAGCTTGGCCAGCAGATGACCGACATGGGTCTTGACCGTGCCGGTGGACACGGTCAGACGCTCGGCGATCTCGGTGTTGGTGAGCCCCGCCGCGATGAGAGTCAGCACCTCCAGCTCGCGCGCGGTGAGCAGCATCCGCAGCCGGGCCCGCGCCGAGGCAGAGGCCGCATCGGCGTCGGCCGCGGGCACCGCGGCCTGGGACTGCCGCGCGAACGCCTGGATCAGCCGCCGCGTCGCCGTCGGCGCCAGCAGCGCCTCCCCGCCGGCGACCACCTCGATCGCGGCCAGCAGCCCCTCCGGCGGCGTGTCCTTCAACAGGAACCCGCTTGCCCCGGCCCGCAACGCCCCGAACACGTAGTCGTCCAGATCGAACGTGGTCAGGATCAGCACCCGCGACGGACCGGCCGCCGTGATCAGCCGCGTCGCCTCCAGACCGTCCATCCCGGGCATGCGCACATCCATGAGCACCACATCCGGGCACACGGCGCGCGCCGCCGCCACCGCCTGGGCGCCGTCGCAGGCCTGCGCGACGACCTGGAAGCCGTCGGCCATCGCCACGATCCCGGCGAAGCCGGCGCGGACCAGGGCCTGGTCGTCGGCGACCAGGACGGTGATCGGCGCGGTGATCGGCGCGGTCATCCGCGCGCTCCGGCGCTGGAGGGCAGTGCTTGTCCATCGGGGCCCTGCGCGCGGTCGGGGCTGTCGGGTCCACTGTCAGGTCCACTGTCGGGGCTGCCGGTGTGGTCGCCGGTGTGGCGCGGGCACGGCAGCACGGCCCGTACCCGCCAGCCGCCGCCGGGCAGGGGACCGGCGGCCACCGTGCCGTCGTACAGTCCGACGCGTTCGGTGATCCCGGCCAGGCCGTGTCCGCCGCCGGGATGGGACCCCGGTGCCGGGCCGCCGCGTCCGGCGTCGGTGACCTGGACGATCAGCTCCGTGTCCTGATACTCCAGCAGCACCTGCGCCGAGCGGGTGTGGGCGTGCTTCACCACGTTCGTCAGCGCCTCCTGCACGATCCGGTACGCCGCCAGATCGATCCCGTCGGGCAGTTCCCGTTCCGTGCCGCGGGTCTGGATCCGCACGCTCACCCCGGCCTCGGCACAGGTGGCGACAAGCCGGGGAACGTCGGCCACGCGCGGCGCCGGGGCCAGCGCCGCGGCCTCGCCGCCTTCGCGCAGCACCGCCAGCATCCCCCGCATCTCCGCCATCGCCTCCCGGCTGATCTGCTGGATCGCCGCCAGTGCGGCCTCGGCGGCGGCCGGGTCGCGGCCGATCGCGAACCGGCCGTAGCCGGCCTGCACGTTCACCACGCTCATGCTGTGCGCCAGCACGTCGTGCAGCTCCCGGGCCAGCCGCACCCGTTCCCGGTCCAGTTCGGCGCGCGCCGCGGCGTCCTGCTGCTCGCGCAGCCGGGCCCCGATGTCGCGGTAGCGGGCCACGCCGACGCCCAGGACCCAGGCGATGATCAGTGCCAGGCTGGTGAAGACCAGGTTCATCAGCGGACGGCGCATCCCGGCCACGGTCGCCGAATCCCCGACGACGTACAGCACCAGCGTCACCACGGCGATCGGCAGCGGCTCGGTGACGGCCACCGAATACAGCAGCACCGTGCCGATCAACTCGAAGCTCACCAGGCCCCGGGTCGCCATCGGCCAGTCCACCGCCAGCATCACCAGCCAGGCGCCGAACACCACGGCCGCGGCGCCCAGCGGCCAGCGGCGGCGCACAGCCACCGCGGCACCGGAGAGCACCACCCCGGACAGCACGAACAGCAGCGAGCCGGTGCTGGGCACACCGTAGCCGTCGGCGGCCCAGTCGTGACGGTGCCAGTTCTCCAGGTTCTGGAAGATGGTCAGCCCGCACAACGCGGCCGCGGACACCACGTCGAACACCACCCAGGCCCGTTGTCCGGGTACTGATGGCTGGGTTCGCATACCGCCAGGCTAGCCAGCGCGCGATCAGCGGTCATCTGCCCGGGGGTCTATGACCACGGTCATAGACGGGCCAGGCGCGCGGCGGCGATGTCTGTCCGCGGCCTGAGGACCGGGGCGGGGTGTGCCGGGCAGCCTTTTCGCCATGACGATCGAAGTCTGCGAACTCACGAAACGCTTCGGCGGCACGGTGGCCGTCGACGCGCTGTCGTTCACGGTGCGGCCGGGCCGGGTCACCGGGTTCCTGGGCCCGAATGGCGCCGGGAAGTCCACGACGATGCGGATGATCCTGGGCCTGGACGCGCCCGACGCAGGCTCGGCGCTGGTCGACGGCCGCCCCTACACCAAGCTGCGGTATCCGCTGACCGAAGTCGGGGCGCTGCTGGACGCCACCGCGGTGCATCCGGCGCGGTCGGCGGCGGCGCATCTGCGGGTGCTGGCCGCCAGCAACGGCATCGGCGCGTCCCGCATCGGCGAGGTCCTGGCCCGCACCGGCCTGACCGGGGTGGCGCGGCGCCGCGTCGGCACGTTCTCCCTGGGCATGAAACAGCGCCTGGGCCTGGCGGCGGCGCTGCTCGGGGACCCGCCGGTGCTGATGCTGGACGAGCCGGTCAACGGCCTGGACCCCGAGGGCGTGCACTGGATGCGGGGCCTGCTGAAGGAACTGGCCGGCGAGGGACGCACCGTGTTCGTGTCCTCGCATCTGCTCACCGAGATGGCACTGACCGCCGACCACCTGGTGGTCATCGGCCGCGGCCGGCTGGTCGCCGAAGCCGGCACCGCCGACTTCGTGGCCGCCAACTCCCGCACCGACGTGCTGGTACGCGCCTCGGACCCGGCGGCGCTCGCCGCGGCCCTGCACGCGGCAGCAGGCCCCGACACACCGGCCGGCATCACCACCGAGCCCGACGGCGCCCTGGTCATCACGGGACTGACCGGCGCCGCCATCGGCGACGTCGCCGCCGCACACGGCATCGGCGTCCATGAACTCACCACGCGCCGCGCCTCGCTGGAGGAGGCGTACCTGCAGGCCACCGAAGACTTCGTCGACTTCTACGACCACGCCGCCACCGAGGAGACCCCCGCATGACCGCCGCCCCCACCACCGGCCGCGCCCTGCACGCCGAATGGATCAAGATCAGGACGCTGCGCTCCACCTGGCTGACAGCGCTGCTCGCCGTCGCCGTGGCCCTGACGTTCGCGCTGCTGGGCTACCACAGCACCGCGCACCACTGGCCGACGATGACCCCGCCGGAGCGCGCCGCCTACGACCCGGTCCGCGCCGGCTACTCCGGCGCCGTCGACCTGGCGGTCCTGGCCCTGGGCACCCTCGGCGTGCTCACCGCCACCGGCGAATACGGCACCGGCGCCATCCGCACCACCTTCACCGCCACCCCGCGCCGCTCCCACGTGGTCACCGCGAAGATCGCCGTCGTCGGCGGGTTCAGCCTCGCCCTCGGACAGGCCACCGCCTTCACCATCTTCGAGACCGGACAGCACCTCATCGCCAGCACCGGCGCGCAAACGACGCTGTCGCAGCCGCACGTGGCGCGCGCCGTGCTCGCCGCCGGGCTGTTCCTGGCGGCCTCGGCGCTGATCGGGCTGGGGCTGGGGTTCGTGATCCGCCGCACCGCCGGGGCGCTGGCGGCGTTCTTCGGCCTGTACTTCCTGGCGCAGCTGCTGCTGGGCGCGATCTCGGACACGGCGTCGAAGGTGGCGCTGTCGGAGGTGTTCGCCAGCATCTGCAGCGTGCGGCCCAGAGCCGGGAAGATCACGCCGTCGGTGCCGGCGGCGTTCGTGATCCTGGCCGCCTATGTGCTGATCAGCTGCGGCGCCGCGTTCATCGCGGTGCGGCGCCGCGACGCCTGACCCCAGTAGGCCCGCCCTGGCGTGGCGGGCCTCAGGGCTGCACGAAGTGGTAGCCGGCCTCCAGCAGCTGCGGCAGGAACCGCTGCAGCGCGGCGACGGTCTGGGAACGGTCGCCGCCGCCGTCGTGCTCCAGGATGATCGAGCCGGTGTGGGTGTGGCCCATGACGGTCTGCACGATGTGGTCGGCGCCGGGGCGGGACCAGTCGCGCGGGTCCACGGACCAGTCCAGGGGCCGCAGGCCCAGCTTGGAGCAGACCGAGAACACCGTCGGGGACCAGTTGCCGCCGGGGGCGCGGAACAGCGCCGGCTGGTGCGCGCCGCCGCGGGTTATGGCGTCGTTGGTGCGCTCGATCTCGGCGGTCACCTGCGCCTCGGTCATCTTCGCCAGGTTCGGGTGGGTCCAGGTGTGATTGGCCACCAGGTGCCCGGCGGCGCTGACCTCGGCCACCAGCGAGGCGTGCTTGTCGGCGTTCTGGCCGATCATGCAGAACGTCGCCGGGATCTTGTACTGCGCCAGCAGCGCCAGCACCTGCGGGGTGTACTTGCTGGACGGGCCGTCGTCGATGGTCAGCGCTATCGCCTTGTCGCCCTCGTGGACGTAGAACTGCGGCTTGCCCGCCGCCGGCGGCGGGTCCTGCCCGGTCGCGCCGGGCGCGGGGGAGTTGTCCGGCGGCGCGGAGTCGTTGCTGTGGGAGTCGCCCGGGGCGGTGGAGGTGTCGGCGCCGCCGCTGGGGCTCTGGCCGGGGGACGACGCGCTACCGGTCGGCCGCGACCGTGGATCCGGCGTCGGGGCCGTGGTGGCCCCTGCCGGACCGGCCGCGGCGGGTTTGCCGCCGGTGGAGGCGCAGCCGCCGAGCAACATCACACCGCCGACGCCCAACAGCAGCCGGCGGGACATACCGCCGCCGCGCCGCAGCGCCGCGTCGCGGGGGAACTCTTGAGGATCAGGACCCGAAACGTTCACGCCTTTGGGACGCGCCGGGCCCGCGCCGGGTTGAGTTCTCTGAAGACTTTCTGAAGAAAACTTTCCCGGGACCGCAATCGATGCCCGTTTCATTGCAGTGCGTTGCCGTATATGCACGTACTGTCATCGCGGCGAGTCGCCGTGAGTCACGGTGAGCCGCGTCGATGGCGGTGCGGCGGTGGGGCGGTGCGGCGCGCGCTGTTTCACGCGTGGGCGTAGGCGCCGTCGATGAGGTCGGCCAGGTGCCGGGTGAGGTCTTCGCGGCCGAAGGGCTGCTCGTCGAGCCACCAGTCGCCGGCGGCCTGCACCATGCCGACGATGCCGTGGGCCCAGGCCTGGGCGCGCGGCCACTGGTCCTCGGGCAGCCCCAGCTCCGCGGCGATGCCGGTGGCCAGGGCGTCGCCGAGGCGGCGCTGGAACATCGCCACGCGGTCGCGGACCTCCGGCTCCTCGGCCTGGCCGCGGTGCACCAGGAACCGGTACAGCGCCGGGTTGCCCTCCACCAGGCGCAGCCAGGAGTCGATCGCGGCCTCGGTGCGCGCCCGGCGGGTGGCCGGGCGGGTGAGTGCTTCGCGCAGCCGGTCCAGCAGCGTCTCGATGTGGCGGTCGGCCAGGGCGACGTACAGGCCGGCCTTGTCGCCGAAGTGCCGGTACAGGATCGGCTTGGTGATGCCGGCCTCGGTGGCGATGGCGTTCATCGACGCCGACGGGCCGTCGCGCAGGACCACGCGCTCGGCGGCGTCGAGCAGTTCGGTGCGGGTGCGGGGGCCGCGCCGGCGTGCCTGGGGGCGGCCCGGCGGTGCCGGTGCCGTCGTGGCCGCCTGTGCCTGGTTCGCCATCGGGTCCCTTCCTGGAGTCTGTCGGCCATCTTGACAGAAGTTACCGCCGGTAACACACTAGCGGCGACCGAGGTTACTTGTCGGTAGCGCATGTTGTCGCACACTTGTTGGTAGCGCCCACCAGACCCGAAGGACAGTGAACGAGACGATGACCGGGTTCTCCCTGGAACTGACCGAGGACCAGATCGAGCTGCGGGACTGGATCCACGGATTCGCCGCCGACGTCATCCGGCCCGCGGCCGCCGAATGGGACGAGCGGGAGGAGACGCCCTGGCCGATCCTGCAGGAAGCGGCCAAGGCCGGCCTGTACTCCCTCGACTTCTACGCCAACCAGTGGTTCGACGAATCCGGCCTGGGCATCCCGATCGCCATGGAGGAGATGTTCTGGGGCGACGCCGGCATCGGCCTGGCCCTGTCCGGCACCGGCCTGGCGGCGGTGTCGGTGGTCTCCAACGGCACCCCGGAGCAGGTCGGCGAATGGGTCCCGCAGATGTTCGGCACCCCCGACGACGTCAAGCTCGGCGCGTTCTGCTCCTCCGAGCCCGACGCCGGCTCCGACGTCGGCGCCATGCGCACCCGCGCCGTGTACGACCAGGCCAAGGACGAGTGGGTCCTGAACGGCACCAAGACCTGGGCCACCAACGGCGGCATCGCCAACGTCCACGTCGTCGTCGCCACCGTCGACCCGGACCTGGGCACCCGCGGCCACGCCTCGTTCATCATCCCGCCGGACACCCCCGGCATGAGCCAGGGCCAGAAGTTCAAGAAGCACGGCATCCGCGCCTCCCACACCGCCGAGGTCGTCCTGGACGACGTCCGCCTCCCCGGCTCCTGCCTGCTCGGCGGCAAGGAGAAGCTGGACGCGCGCCTGGCCCGGGCCCGCGAGGGCAAGTCCAGCCGCGGCAACGCCTCCATGGCCACCTTCGAGGCCTCCCGCCCGGCCGTCGGCGCCATGGCCGTCGGCATCGCCCGCGCCGCCTACGAGTACTCGCTGGAGTACGCCAAGACGCGAGTGCAGTTCGGCAAGCCGATCGTGGAGAACCAGGCCGTCGCGTTCAAGCTCGCCGACATGAAGACCTCCGTGGACGCCTCGCGGCTACTGGTGTGGCGCGCCGCGTGGATGGCCCGCAACGGCAAGGCGTTCGAATCGGCCGAGGGCTCGATGTCGAAGCTGTTCGCCTCCGAGACCTGCAAGAAGGTCACCGCCGAGGCCATCCAGATCCTCGGCGGCAACGGCTTCACCCGCGAATACCCGGTGGAGCGGATGCACCGCGACTCGGCGATCTACACCATCTTCGAGGGGACCTCGGAGATCCAGCGGCTGGTGATCGCCCGGACCATCTCGGGTGCGGCCATCCGCTGAGCGCGCACGCCCCGGACACAGGGCTCCCTCAGCAGACATCTGGCCTGTGAGGGAGCCCTCTGCGATGGAAATCCCGTGGCCACCGCCGCCGGCGAGCCCGAATAATCCACGGATGGACGCCACTCAGGCCCCGGATCTGCACCCGCACATCGCCGCCTTCTACGACGAGCACTACTCCGAAGCCGACCGCCTGCACATCACCGCGTTCGGACGGCTGGAGCAAGAACGCACCAAGGAACTGCTGGCGGCCGCGCTGCCACCGGCGCCCGCACACATCCTGGACGTCGGCGGAGGACCGGGCGTCTACGCGGCATGGCTGGCCTCGCTCGGCTACACCGTCACCCTCATCGACCCCGTCGCACGCCACCGCGAGCAGGCCGCCGAATACGCCACGTTCACCGTCGAGCCCGGCGACGCCCGAGCGCTGCAAACCCCAGAAGCCTGCGCCGACGCGGTCCTGATGCTCGGCCCGCTCTACCACCTGCCAGATCCGGCCGACCGCGCACAGGCCCTGCGGACTGATCGCCGCGGCCTTCATCAGCGGACTGGTGGAAGACCGGGCGGACTACTTCGAGGCTGCGCTGCGCACCGCCCGCCTGGCCGACGGCCAACCCCCGGACCTGCTGCCAGCCAGCTCCCACCTGCTCGCGCTCACCCACAAAGCCTGACCCCGAGAGCCTGGCCCACAGAGCCTGACCCCAAGCCGCGCCCTACTGCGCCAACGGTGAGCGCTGTAGCGCCTCCGCGGCGGCCGTCGCCGACGGATCCAGATACACCGACGTCGTCCCCACATCCGAGTGCCCCAGGATGTCCGCGACCGTCCCCACATCGGCACCGGCCTGCCGCAGCAGCACCGTGGCCGCCGTGTGCCGCAGCCCGTGCGGCGTCACCGCGCGGCGCAGCTCCACCGGCATCTGCTTCACCCGCCGCTCCACCATCCGCTGCACGTCCCGGGCTGTCATCCGCCGGCCGCGGATCGTCACCACCAGGGCGCGCGCCGCGTCGGCCCGGTCGGGTTCGGCGTCGCCGGCCGGGGGAGCGGGCCGCTCATGCTGCTGATACTCCTCCAGCAGCCCCACCAGCGTGGCCGACAGCGGCACGTCGCGGCTGCGGCCGCCCTTGCCGCTGCGGATCCGCAGCACCGGCAGGCCGGTGAGCTCGTGCTGGCGGACGTCGTCCAGGTTCGCCGCGCACAGCTCCGCCACGCGCGGGCCGGTCTCGGTCAGCAGCCGCAGGATCACCTCGTCGCGGAACGTCAGGCGCTGATCGGCCCGCAGCTCCTTGGTCGTGGCCGCCGCGGCCGGGGTCTCGCGCAGTGCCTGTGCCTGCTCCACGGTCAGGCCCAGGCGCGCGCCGACGGCGCGGGTGGGGACGCGGACGCGGGAGACGTTCGGCATCGGGTCGGCGCGGATGTAGCCCTGTTCGGCGGCCCAGGCGAACAGGCCCCGGACGGCGGCGGTCCAGCGGGCGCGGGCCTGTAGGCCGCGTCCGGGGGCGGGTTCGCCGCCGGGCCCTGATTTGCGGGTGCGGGTGAAGCGGCGGTCCGGGGCGTTGGCGATGCGCACGAGCGCGTATTCGACGTCTTCGGCTTCGACGTCGTCCAGCGGCTTGTCCAGGCCCAGCAGCGTGGCGGCCTCGGTGAGGTCCCTGACATAGGCGTCGCGGGTGGCCCGGGACATCGCCCCGGTGGCCACGCGCAGGTGCAGGGTGTCGCGGTAGCGGTGGACGGCTTCGGCGACGCTGATCGGGGTGAACGGTTTCGGGGCGGCCACGTTGACCTATCGAAGCAGACGGCGGGGACAGGTGCGCGGCGGCGGTCTGGAAGTCACCGGGCCGCGGGGAACATCGCCTGTGGTGCGGCGTCGGCCGGGGGACAGCCGGCGCCGCACCACAACGGTTTCGCAAAGCCCTGCGGCCACTGGGGCCTGCAGCTGTTCGGGCCCCTGTAGCTGCGCGGACCCCTGTAGCTGTTCGGACCTGCGGCTACTGGATCTGCATCCGCCGCGCCAGCTGGTCGGCGAGCTGGTCCAGCTCCTCGGTGAACACCCCCGCCGCCCAGGTCACGTTCATCACGACCAGGCAGGCGAAGTCCCGCGGCCGCACGATGAACACGGCGTTCTTCAAGATGCCGGCGTCCACGTCGTCCCTGCCCTTGGGGTCGGCCAGCACCTGGAACCGCAGCCGCACGGCCGGGCCGATCGGCAGTTCCCCGTACACCACCTCCGGCGGGTCGGTGGCGCCGCTGATCGGTGAGGTGAACCACTGCACGACCTCGGTCAGCTCCGGCACCTCGGGCATG
Source organism: Catenulispora sp. GP43 (assembly GCF_041260665.1). NCBI lineage: Bacteria > Bacillati > Actinomycetota > Actinomycetes > Catenulisporales > Catenulisporaceae > Catenulispora > Catenulispora sp. GP43. The sequence goes on from NZ_JBGCCT010000013.1 coordinate 260,938, forward strand.
CCTTCGCCGGGCACGTAGTCGCGGACCTCGATGCGGCCGGACTCGCCGGTGCGCGGATACGGCGCGAACATGATCGCCAGCGTCGCGCCGCGCTCGGCGGAGTCCGCGGTCGCCTCCACCAGCGCCTCGGCGAACTCGGCGATCTCCTCGGGGTGGGCCTGGCCGTCCATGCGGGCGTGCGCGACCGACTGCGCCCAGGCCCGCAGGTCGCCCTCGACGCCGATGGGCAGGGCGATGCCTTCCTTGGGCATCGGCAGGACGACGTGGCGTCCCCTCACCGTGGCGGTCATCGCACCCACCTCAGCGTCGAGGCGATCGACTCGAACAGGCCGTCCAGGGCCTCGGTGAGTTCGATCATCGGCGTGGAGAACGACAGCAGCAGGAACGCCCCGGAGCCGGGCACCTGGAACTGGATGTCCAGGTGCGCCACCGGCCGGGTGTTCCCGGCCTGCTCGGCCGGGTTCGGCGCCTCCTGCCACTTGCGGCGCAGCGCCGGACCTGCCGGGAAGTCCATCATCCGCACGTTCTGGCCGGCGGCGGCGTACTGCATCGCCAGGTCCGACAGCGGCGGCGGCACGCTGTCCCCGCGCGGCGGCACGAACGTCACCACCAGCGACGCCGGCAGCGGCATGTTCGCCAGCCGCATCAGCGACAGGTACAGCTCCAGCCCGCCGTTGGCCTTGGCGCCGGCGGCCTGCGCCTTGAGCATGTCCCGCATCTGCGCCTTCAGGTGCGGGGCGTTGTCCACACCCCGGAACTCCTTGTCGACGATGCGGGTGATGACCGGGTCCCACACGTCGGGGTCCAGGATGATCCGCTCCCAGCCCTCGGGCGTGGCGATGCGGTAGTCCCGCGGTGGCGGCGCCTGCGCGTCCTGCGGGACCGGTATTGCGGCGTCCTGGGTCACGTGCCTTCTCTCTTTTCCTCGGTGCCGGCAGCGCGGCGCGACTCAGGGGAGTCTGCGGTCGCCGGGGTTGCGGCGCTGCTGGCCGCGCGCTGCCTTCTTCTGCTGCTTGGCCATCTCGGCGAGCTCGTCGAGCTTGGCCTTCTCGTCTTTGGTGGGCCGGGCGTACCGGGGCGCGTCGAACGCGGGCTTGTCCGGCCCGGCGACCCCGGGGTGGCGATGCGCGGCCTGGGCCTTGTCCGGCTCGTCGGCGCGCGGCTGCCGGCCCAGCAGGCCGGTGTGGCACGCCAGGACCGCCTCGACCAGGCCGGCACCGTACTCGGTGCCGGCCAGCCGGTGCAGCCCGTCGAAGAGAAACCCGGACTTCTTCAGGGCCCGCTTCTGGAAGAACGACATGCTGTCGAGGACCTTGACGACTTCTTCGGGCGGCATCGGCGTATCCATGGCTTGATCCTGGTTCGCGGGGTGCGGGCGCCTAGCCGGCGGTGGCGTCCGCCGACTCCTTCGGGGCCAGCGGCTTCCACTCCCACATCTTGTCCTCGGAGGTCAAAAGGTGGTTGCCGTGGAACACGTTCGGCCCCATGAACCCCGGCTCCCAGGACTTGAAGTTCTCCGGGATCTGCAGGTTCGCCAGGCCCAGGCCCAGCGGGAAGGTGGCGTTGGACCAGCCGGCCAGCCCGAACTTCCAGCCCGCGCCGCCGGCCAGGTTCGGCCCCAGCCCGCTCATGCCCGGGAAGCTCCAGTCGACGTTGCCGCCCTTGAGCTTGGAGAAGGCCTCGCCGACGTCCTTGAACGGGCCGGTGCCCAGGCCCTCGCCGAAGTTCTTCATCCCGATCTTGAAGATCGACGTGGTGCCGTTCTTCAGCTGCAGGATGTCCTTGGCGCCCATGTCCAGGCCCTTGACACCGTCAAGCGCCTCGGTGATGCCCTTGCCGCCGGCGCGCGCGGCGTTGAACAGCTCCATGCCGCGGGAGGCCTTGGCCATGTTGCCGATGGCCCGGCCGGCGCCGCAGGACAGCAGGCCGACGACGTCGATGGCGACGTCGAACCAGTTGCCCTTGCCGTCCAGGGCCGAGATGGTGTCGCAGACCAGTGCGACGGCACCGGCCACCAAGGCGATCGCCCCCAGCACCTCGCCGACGACCGGCACCCAGGACAGCGCCAGCGCCAGGATCCCGGCCACGCCGGCGATCGCGCCGGCGATGTGGCCGATGTCGGCGATGACGGTGGCCCAGTCGATGTCCCACCAGTGGTGGGCGGGGTCTTTCAGACCGTCGGTGTTGATGAAGTCGTTGATGGCCCCGGCGACGGCCTTGCCCTCGCGGTCGCGGATGTCGATGGCGTGCTGGATGTCGGCGCCGGCCTTGGCCACCAGCGCGTCGGCGGCGGCCTTGTCGTTGTGCGCCTTCTGCTCCGCCGGCGTCATGCCGTTGCTGCCCGGGGTGTTGGTGGGGTCCGGGTGCGGGTTCGGCGGTGTCGGGGCGGCGCCGGGCGTGGGGGAGGGCAGGGCGTTGGCCTGCGCGGTGTGGATCTGCCGCTGCGCGGACTGGGAGTCGGCGTCGGCGGCCTTGCCGCGGTTGAGCGCGTCCTGCGCCTTGACCTGCGCCAGCTCCACGGTGGAGGCCCACTCGGTGCCGGATCGCCAGGAGACTTCGTCGTGCGGGCCGGAGGGGCGCACGTTGGTGCCCAGGGCGTCGGCGGCCTCGTTGTAGCGGCCGAAGGCCTTCTGCAGCAGGTCCGCGGTGTCGCCGACCTGCTTGGCGAACGCGCGCCCGGAGTCGGAGTCGTCGAAGCCCTGGTCGCTGACCAGGCTCTTCAGGTTCGCAGCCTGCTGGTCGATGGCGTTGGCGGTGTCGCGGAACCGCTTGCCCAACGCGGCGATCTGGTACGGGTCGCCGGGGATCAGATCGCCCTGGGTGACGACCGCACCCTGCCAGTCGAAGCTGGACCAGTCCTGTGACATCAGCCCTTCGCCCCCTGGCTCGAGCCGGAGCTGAACGCCTTCTCCAGGGCCTGGGCCAGGTGGCTGTCCAGGCCGTCCCAGGTGTCAGCGCTCTGGGTGGCGGTCTTGGACAGCGTGTCCAGGCTCTTGGTCAGGGTGTCGCGCTTCTTGGACCAGTCGGAGGCGAAGTTGTTCAGGGCGCCGGCGACGTCCCCGGAACCCATCTCGCCCGCGGCCGCGCCGGTGATGTCGGTCGAGTGGTTGAACTCGTCTCGCAGCCGGCCCAGTTGGCCCCCCATGTCGCGAAGCGTACTGGTGTTGATTTTTATGTGATCAGCCATGGTTGTGGCGCGTCCCTCCCGTGAAAAGCCCGTCAACCGCGGCAAGAGCGTAGCCAACTGGGAACGGGCTCGTCACGTCTTCCCCCGAGATTGGGAACGTGTGTGAGGTTTAGGGGCTGATCTGAGGCCTTTGACGTGGGGGTCGGGCGCGGGTGCGGGGGGACCGGTCCCCGCCGGGGGAAATTCTACTTTACATAATGTACATTATCGGGCAACTGTAAGAGGGGTTGCAGTGGGGTGTGGTGAGGGTTGTTGTGAGGTTCGTGGGCCTTGAAGCCTTGATCCTCGAGCCCTCAGAGCGCAGCGAGCGCAGCCTGAACTCTTCTAGATCTTCTGTACGAATCGCCGCGCTGGGCTACGGGATCTTCAGCCAGACACAAAGCTGCGTCTCTGTGGTGCCGTTGCTGGCGGTCGATGCGCTGGCGGGATTTGGCGGGGCTTGTGTCAGAGCCATTCTGCGCGCGGGCCGCTGTACGGCTCGATGCCTCGGGCCGTCATAATGCCGCCGAACCACCCCAAAACCCTGTCGTGTAATGCTGATTACGCGTCCTGACGTACAGATCCGGGACTATCGCTTGTAGATCAGGGAAACTCCGTCGCCGACGGGAAGCATCACCACGTCGACGCGTTCGTCGCGGGCGACCTTGTCGTTGAACTCCTGCATCAGCCGGGTGGTGTCATCCTCCGGCTCGGCGTCGGTGACGCGTCCGCCCCATAGCACGTTGTCCACGGCGATCACTCCCCCGGTCCGCACGCGCGGGACGAGTTCGCTGTAGTACGTCCAGTACGACGGCTTGTCGGCGTCGATGAACGCGAAGTCGATGTACTCCTCGTCCGGCAGCGCGGCCAGGGTCTCGGCGGCCGGCGCCAGCCGCAGCTCGATCCGGTCGGCAACCCCGGCCTCCCGCCACGCCGCACGCCCGATGCTGGTCCACTCCTCGCTGACGTCGCAGCACAGCAGCTTGCCGCCGGGGGCCAGGCCGCGGGCGATGGCGATGGCGGAGAACCCGGTGAACGTCCCCACCTCCACCGCGTGCCGGGCATTGGTGAGCCGCACCAGCAGCGTGAGCAACTGAGCTTCCTCGGCGCCGATCTGCATGCCGGCCGGCGGCCCGAGCTCGGTGGTGCGGGCGACCAGCGCGGTCTGGACGGCGTCGAGGGCTTTGGTGTGGCTGACGATGTAGTCCTGGAGGGCGTCGTCCAGGCCGATCGAGGCTCGGGTCATGGCGCCGACGATACGCCGGTGATCGCTGAGCGGCCGGGTGGCGGGGGCGTTCGGCGGATGGGGCTGGTGGTGGGGTACTCCCCCGGCGATGCTTCATGCCATGAGCGAATGTGTGTTCTGCGAGATCGTGGCCGGCCGCGCCCCGGCGTATCGGGTGATGGAGGACGACCACACGGTGGCGTTCCTGGACATCAGGCCGGCCGCGCCGGGCCACACGCTGGTGGTTCCGCGGGCCCACGTGCGCGATATGTGGGATATATCGGACGATGCGCATACGCATGTCGCGTCGATGGCTCGGCAGGTGGCGCTGCTGTTGAAGGACGTGTTCGAACCCGATGGGGTGAACGTGCGGGTTAACTCCGGGGCGGCGGCCGGGCAGGATGTCTTTCACTTCCACACGCACGTGATCCCGCGTCGTCAGGCGGACGGACTGCGCCTGACCTGGGGTTCGCCGCTGGCTCCGGCTGAGGAGTTGGAGCTGGCGGCGCGGCGGATCGCAGGGTTCCGGTCGTAGCCGTCTGCGGCGGGAAGGGCACTGATTCCGCCCCGAGCCACCCGTGATCGATCACCTCAGGCTCCCGAAGTGACCAGCGGCGCCGAACTCACCGCGACCGGCGCCGGATGTTCGCGCACTGCCGGGATCAGCAGCACCGCCAGGTTCGCGCCGCCCACCAGCACCGCCGAGGCGGCCAGCGGCAGCGCGGTGCCGACGGCCGCGGCGGCGGGGGCGGCCAGGGCCAGGCCGGCGGGGCGGGCGGCGAAGGAGATGAGGGTGTCGAAGGACCCGACGCGGCCCAGGGCCTCGCGCGGGATGCGCTGCTGGATGGTGGTCTCCCACAGGGGGTCCAGGATGCCCAGGCCGAACATGCCGGCGGTGTAGGCGGCCAGCAGCAGCGGCAGGGGTGCGGTGATGGCGAGCGCCGCCAGCGGCAGGGCGTAGGCGGAGGCGCCGAGGGCGACGGCGATCAGGGGGCGGGCCAGGCGCAGCCGGCCGGCGGTCCAGACCCCGGCCAGCATGCCGACGGTGCCGGATTGCAGGGTGATGACCCAGGCGGTGCCGCCGCCGAGGTGGTTGATCGCGATGACCGGTCCGAGGGTGAGCAGGACGCCGGCGGTCATGTTCCAGATGCCGTGGCCGATGACGTTGGCGATGAACCAGCGGTGGCGGCGGGTCTCGGTCCAGCCGGCGCGCAGGTCGTGCCAGAACGGCGCGCGCCGCGGGGCCGCGGTGCTTCCGGCGTCAGTGCTTGCGGCGTTTGCGGCTGCGGCTGCTGGTGTGCGCAGGGCGCCGAGGGTGAGTGCGGATCCGATGAACAGTGCGGCGGTGAGCAGTGATGACCAGCCGGCTCCGACGCCGAGCATCAGGGTGCCGGCGATGCCGGGTCCGGCGAATTGGGCGACGCCTTGCCATACGGACAGTCGTGCGTTGAGTCGTTGCCGCTGGGGTCCGGCGATGGTGGCCGATACCAGGGTCCGTACGGCCGGGGTGCCGAAGGCGACGGCGCCGCCGGTGAGGGCGGCGAGTGCGGCCAGGACCGGGACGTCCACTCCCCGCGTGAGCAGCGTGGCGCCGATGCCGGCTTGGGCGGCGGCGCGGGTGAGGTCGGCGGCCAAGATGACGCGGCGGGCCGGGAAGCGGTCGGCGAACACTCCGGCTGCGGGCAACAGCAGCAGCATCGGGACGGTTTCGGCGGCCAGGATCGTGCCGAGGGCGCCGGCGGCGCTGCCGGCGTGGATGACGGCCAGGGTCAGCGTGGTCGGGATCAGGGAGGTGGCCAGTGCGGCGGCGGTGCGGCCGAGCAGGAGTGCGCGCATGGGCGTCACCGTAGCAGTATTTCGCTAGCGAATCATTCGTCAGCGAAATACATGGTGGCGAACCTTCCGTTGGCGAAACACCGCCGGGGCACACCATACTGGCCCGATGGAGGACTCCGTCGACCGTCACCTGGCCCGCTGGCGCGGCAAAGCCCCGTACGACGAGACGGTCGAGGCGGTCGTCACCCGCATCCAGAACCTCACCAAACACGTCGCCAACGGCAAACGCCGCATGCACGACGAGGTCGGCCTGGCCGACTACGAGTTCCAGACCCTGCACCGCCTGGCGGCCCGCGACGACCACCGCGCCACCCCCGGCGAGCTGGCCGCCGAGCTGATGCTCTCCGGCGCCGGCATGACCGGCCGCCTGGACGCCCTGGAGCAGGCCGGGCTGGTGCGGCGCATCCGCGGCACCGCCGACCGCCGCCGCGTCGATGTCGAGCTCACCGACGAGGGCCACGCCAGGTGGCTGGCCGGGATGCGGTTCCAGGACCAGGTCGAGCGGCAGATCGTCGGCGCCCTGGACGCCCGCGAACGCGACCGTCTCAACGCTTTGCTGAAGAAGATGTTGCTGCACGCCGAGGAGCTCGCCGCCGGCACCCCCAGCCCCAGCCCCAGCGCCGGCGCCGGCGCCGAGAGGACCGACAGCACGGCCGGCACCGACAGCACCATCTGAACGACGCCACGCCAGCCGACGCCACCGCCTGAACAGCACTGGCTGAACCTCTCTGGCTGAACATCCACGAACCCGCAGAACCGGCGCGCGCCGCCCGCCACCTGGGCCGGACTTTCGCCCAAACCCATCCGTTAGGGCGGCGGCGCGCCATCCGCGCGCGCCATCCGCCACGGTGACGCGGCCTGGTGGGCCTGCTTTGGTTCGCCTTACTTCAGAAGGGAGCTCTTTCGGTCAGCCATGGGCTGTGACAAGGAGGACCCGGCAATGACGATCACCCCGGACCGCACCGCCGAGGAAGCGGCCGACGACGTTCCCGCCACGGACACGCCGCTGTCCCTGAGTACCGACGCAGCCCGCAATCTGGCCACCACCACCAAGACGCAGCCGCAGATGCGCGGCATCACCTCCCGCTGGCTGCTGCGGCGGCTGCCGTGGGAGGAGGTCTCCGGCGGCACGTACCGGGTGAACCGGCGGCTGAGCCTGTCGGTGGGGCGCGGGCGTGTGGCGTTCGTGCAAAGCGGCGCCGACGACATCCGCATCGTGCCGCAGACACTGCGGGAGATCCCGGTGATGCGGGACTTCGCCGACGACGCGCTGCTGGCCGAGCTCGCCGGACTGTTCACGCCCCGGGACTTCGCCGCCGGCGAGGTCATCGCCGAGGCCGGGCACCCGGTGGACGAGGTGTTCATCCTGGCGCACGGCCGGGTGGAGCGCAGCACCATCGGCGCCTACGGCGACTCGACGCTGCTGGGTGTCCTCACCGACGGCGCGCACCTGGGAGATGAGGTGCTGCTGCAGGAGGACCCGCTGTGGAGCGCCACGGTGAAGGCCACGACCGCCGGCACGCTGCTGGCGATGCCGCTGGCGGACTTCGCCCGGCTCCGGGACGCCAGCCCGCCGCTGCGCGAGCACATCGACGCTTTCGTGGCGCGCGCCGACCGTGCGGTGAACTCCAAAGGCGAGGCCGAGGTGGAGCTCAGCGCCGGCCACGAGGGCGAGGTGGAGCTGGCCGGTACCTACGTGGACTACGACCTGTCCCCGCGGGAGTACCAGCTGTCGTTGACGCAGACGATCCTGCGGGTCCACTCCCGGGTCGCCGACCTCTACAACGACCCGATGGACCAGGTGAAGGAGCAGCTGCGGCTGACGATCGAGGAGATCCGGGAGCGGCAGGAGTGGGAGCTGCTGAACAACCGGGAGTTCGGGCTGCTGCACAACGCCGAGTACGACCAGCGGATCAGCACCTGGTCCGGGCCGCCGACCCCGGACGACATGGACGACCTGTTGGCGATGCGCCGCAGCACCCACATGTTCCTGGCGCACCCCAAGGCGATCGCGGCGTTCGGCCGGGAGTGCACCAAACGCGGCCTGTACCCGGACCCGGTGCTCATCGACGGGCACGCGGTCCCGGCCTGGCGCGGGGTACCGATCTTCCCCTGCGGCAAGATCGGCGTCCAGGACGGCCACACCTCCTCGATCGTGGCGATGCGCCTGGGCGAGTCCCAGCAGGGCGTGGTCGGGCTGCGGCAGACCGGCATCCCCGACGAGTACGAGCCGGGCCTGAACGTGCGGTTCATGGGGATCACCGACATGGCGATCATCAAGTACCTGGTCACCGCGTACTACTCGGTGGCGGTGCTGGTGCCGGACGCCATCGGGATCCTGGAGAACGTCGACGTCGCGGCACCGCGCGGCTGAGCAAGGAGGAGACGGGGACGATGGCGACGATCGGGCTGGTGCCGCGCACCGGACTGGGCATGGCCGCCTCCAGGCTGTCGCAGGCCGGGCGGGCGGCGCGGGTCACCGAGGCGCTGTACTGCCCGCCGGCGGTCCGGGACGACCCGGCGCTGGCGGTGGCGGTGCAGCAACGGGTCGACGAGTGGGCCGCCGGGGTGCGCCTGGCGCCGGGGCCGACGGCGGGGCTCGGGCGGCTGGCGGTGCTGGCGCATCCGGACACCGATGATGTGGACCGGCTGGCGGTGGCGGCCAGGCTGCTGGCTGTCGGGCGGGTGCTGGCGGCGGGGGCTTTGGAGGCGGAGGAGGAGGATCTGCTGCTGCGTCCCGCAGCGGCGCCGGTGCCGGGCGGTGCCGGCGCTGGGGGCGCTGCGGGCGCTGCGGGCGCGGTGCCCGAGCCAGGTGTTGCTGGCATCGCGGTGCCGGCGACGGGCATGCTCGGCGGCGCGGCGGCGAACCTCCGTGGCGGCGGCCTGCCTGTGCCGGACTCCCCCGGCCTCCCCGCGGCCGAAACCGCTGCCGACGCTGCCGACGCCGCCGGGACGCTCACCGAGGCTCTGGCCTCAGCGGCCGCCGAGATCCACGACGGCTGCGACGTCCCGGACCACGCTCTTGCCTCCCGCCCGGATCCGTCGCGCGCCGGTATCGCCGATCCGGCGCTGTTGTCGGCGCTGGCGGGTCTGAGTGCTCTGCCGGCCTCGCCGTATCAGGTGCAGCGGGTGCGGGCCGAGTGTGAGGCGTTGTCCTCGGCGTCCGGCGGCGGTGCCGGTGCCGGTGCCGGGCCGCGTGCGCCGTGGGAGTACCTGTCGCTGGGGCACGTGAACGCCTACAGTCCGGCGCTGGCCGCCCTGGACGCGGTCGACGGGTTCGAGCTGTCGCCGTCGGCGGCCGCCGATCCGGAGTTGCGGCGCGCGCAGCGTCTGGCGGCGTTGGCGGCGGCGCTGCTGCACGACATCGCCTCGCCGGTGCCCTCGGGTCTGACGGCGGCGATCGCGCGCGCCGACGGTCTGGCGCCGGGTGCGGCGGGCCGGCGTGCCGCGCAGGTCCATGACGAGGCGATGCGGGCGTTCCAGCACCATGCCACGCAGCTGGCCGGCTCGGCCGATCCGGCGACGCGCCGGTATCTGTCGGGGCTGTGGACGTGGCTGGGCGGGCACCGTACCTGGCACGCCGTGTCCTGACCGGCTGCCTGCCCCCGCCCCGCCTGTACAAGAACTTCCCTGTCCGCTGTATCCGCCTATCCACTATCCCTCTGTATCCGTCCCTGTTCCTACGACGCAGCCTTGCCTCGCAGTTCCTCGACGAAGGGTGGTTTCGCCATGGGTTCGCAGTCCGCTGTCACCAGCCGCTATCAGGAGTCCGTCGCCGATTACTGGGACCGGGAGAAGAACCCGGTGAACATCCGCTTAGGCGAGGTGGACGGCATCTACCACCACCACTACGGCATCGGCGACGTCGACTGGTCGGTACTGCAGGCCCCGGCCGACGACCGCGAGGCCCGCATGATCGCCGAGATGCACCGGCTGGAGACGGCGCAGGCCGAGTTCCTGCTGGACCAGCTGGGGCCGGTCACCGCCGAGCAGCGGCTGCTGGACGCCGGTTCCGGCCGCGGCGGCACGTCGCTGATGGCGGCGCTGCGGTTCGGCTGCCGGGTCGACGGGTTGTCGATCTCCGGCAAGCAGGTGGAGTTCGCGAACAGCCGGGCCGAGCAGATGGGCCTGTCCGGGCAGGTGAACTACCACCTGCGGAACATGCTGGACAACGGCTTCGCCGACGGCACGTTCCAGGCGATCTGGAACAACGAGTCCACGATGTACGTGGACTTGGACACGTTGTTCGCCGAGCATGCGCGCTCGCTGGCGCCGGGCGGCCGGTACGTCACCATCACCGGCTGCTTCAACGACGCCTACGGCGCGCTGCCGTCGCGGTCGGTCAGCCAGATCAACGCGCACTACATCTGCGACATCCACCCGCGGTCGGGGTACTTCTCGGCGATGGTCGCCAACGGGCTGGTGCCGATCAGTGTGGTGGATCTGACGGCGGCGACGATCCCGTACTGGGAGCTGCGGCAGCAGTCGAACGTGACGACCGGGATCGAGGAGGCGTTCCTGACCGCGTACAAGGAGGGCAGCTTCCACTACCTGATGATCGCCGCCGACAAGGTCTGAGCCGGATCGGCGGTGTCCGGGGCCCTGCTGCGGGCCCCGGACACCGCCAGACCGGGCTCTGAATCACCCATCATGCGGGGAGAGATGCCATGACCCTGATCGCCGACACTGCGCCGACCGCCGCGGCGGTGCTGCCGGGCCTGGCCGCCCTGACCGGGCCGCCGCCGGCGCGGCCGCCGTGGGAGAGCGGATCGGAGCACTGGCACCGCTCCGACGTCGACCCGGGCCCGGAGCCGGGGCGGCGTCCGCCGCAGCATCCCGAGCGGCTGGCGCCGACGCCGATCCAGATGCGGCCCTGGGGCGACGGCTCCCATTCCCTGCTGTACTGCCCGGCCACCGTCCGGTTCGACGAGGCCCTGGCCGCCGACGTCAACGCGCGCCTGGTGGCCTGGGCCGAGCGGATCGGGCTGCATGCCGGGCATCTGGAGGAGTTCGCCAAGACCGGGTTCGGCCGGCTGATCACCCTGGCCCATCCCGAGTGCGACGACCCGGACCTGCTGCTGGTCTCGGCGCAGATGAACGCCGCCTGGTGGGCCTCGGACGACTACTACGCCGACGAGACCGACCTGGGCGCGGTCGCCGAGGCGCTGCCGGAGCGTCTGGCGCTGGTGTCCTCGGCGCTGGACCCGCCGCCGCCGGCCGGGCAGTTCACGCCGCCGCTGCAGGAGGCGGTGGTGTCCGACGCGGTGCTGGTGTCGCTGCGTTCGGCACTGGCGCACGTCACCCGGCACGCCTCGGCGGCGCAGGTGATGCGGGTGCGGCACACCACGCACCAGATGTACGTGTCCTGGAACGCCTACAACGCCTGGCGCCACGCCGGCATCACCCCGGAGGCGTGGCGGTATCTGGCGGCGCGCCAACACGACAGCTTCTACACCTCGATGATCCTCATCGACGTCGTCGGCGGCTACGAACTGCCCGCCGAGTTGTTCGCCGACCCGCTGTTCCACCGTGCCCTGACCCAGGCCGGCACCGCCGCGGTGCTGGTGAACGACCTGGCCTCGGCGGCCCGCGAAGCCGGCGAGGACCCGGACTGCAACCTGGTGCTGCTGCTGGCCGCCGAACGCGGCTGCTCCCTGGCCGAGGCCACCGAGGAGGTGGTGGCGCTGCACAACGACGTGGTGCGCGGGTTCGAGGCCAGCCGCGAGGCGCTGGCGGCGGTGCCGTCGCCGGAGCTGCAGCGGTTCGTGCTGGGCGCGCGGGCGTGGATGGGCGGGTGTCTGGAGTGGCACGACAGCTCGTCGCGGTACAAGTAGGCCGGCCGCTGCTTGCACACATGGGTGCCGGGGTTTTCCGCCGGGGTTGTCGGGTCGGCCGATGCGCCGGCCTGATAACCCCGGCGCGGTTCGCGGCCGCTGTGCATAGGCTCGGCGCATGACTGATGTGCAAACCCGCTGGCCGGTGCGGCTGGCCGGCGCCGAGGACCTGGCGGGTCTGCCGGCGCTGGAGACGGCCGCCGACGCACTGCTCGCGGACTACCTGGGTGTGCCGCTGCCCCCGGCGCCGGACACCGGGGTTGCGGTGGCGGCGTTGGCGCGCGCCGCGGCGGTGCTGGTGGCCGGGGCGCCGCCGGTGGGGTTCGCCCGAATCGACGTGGTCGACGGCGGCGCGCATCTGGAGCAGCTGGCGGTGGATCCGGCGCTTGGGCGGCGCGGGTTGGGGACGGCGCTGGTGCGGGCGTGCTGCGACTGGGCTGTGGCGCACGGCTTTGAGGCGGTGACGTTGACGACGTTCGCGCAGGTGCCGTTCAACGGGCCGTTCTATGCCCGGCTCGGGTTCGCCGTCGTGGATGATGCGGTGTTGCCCGCCGGGTTGGCGGGGCTGCGGCGGCACGAGGCCGAGGTCGGGTTGGACGCGTTGGGGCCGCGGGTGGTCATGCGGTGGGCCAGCGGTCCTGGGCGTACAGGGCGATGAGTGCGGCGTGGGACAGGGCGCTGGTGGTGTCGGTGACGTCGCCGTTGACGGTGTAGTCCAGCAGTACGACGTCGCCGTCGGCGGCGCGCAGTTCCGCGACGAGATCGGCGACGCGGTGCTCCAGCACCCACCGGTAGGCCGGAAGGAAGATTTGCCTCCGCGCTTCCTCGTACGGCAGCAGGCGCGCGCCGGTGAGTCCTTCGCGGTGGCCGAGCACGGGCCCGTTTGTGCGCACGGTCCGCTTCAGCCCGTGCATGGAGGTGATGCGCAGCTTCCCAGGGTCGACATCGTGGTGTTCGAACACTTTCAGCGCCTGCCAGATCCCCTCCACGGACTGCGAGACCGCGCCGCCACTGAACGGCACGGGGATGTCGCCGTGCGGGTAGAACGGGCTCATCCGCACCCACGGCTGCTGCGCTTTGGACGTGACGTCGATGATGCGCGCCCCGGGGAACGCCGACGCGAGTGATGCTGCGGAGCGGCGGCGGCTGGCGATGTGGATCGGCATGTGCTCAGCGTCGTAGCTCATTGCCGAATGGTCGCAGAGCCATCCGACAGCGGTGAGGGCCGAGTGGTGTTGAACCACCATCCGTCGAGGCCTGCCCGCAGGGCCCATGCGGTGACCACGACCATCTTGCGATGTTCAAGTGTCTCAAGGAACGCGAGCATCGTGTCGGTGCCTGCTTGCAGCTGATCAGGGGCACCGGCACCGAGTGGCGATTCTGCCGGGTGATCACAATCGCCTGGATGATGCTCACACCGTGTTCGGCCAGGAATGTCTGAATGGCGTCCATCCCGTCGTTCCAGGATGGGTCGGGACTGCTCGACCAGAGTGTCCAGCGTGCAGCGACCTCGGGGCGTAGCCCGGTGACGTCGTCAAACATGACCTTGTCTTTCGTAGTGGGTGCGGAAGCCGGAGAAGCCGAGGCCGTCGATCTCGACCACGCCGAGGGCAGCGGTTATCACGCGAACCCACCCCACCGGTACCTCCCGCCCTGCCGCCCGTCAGTGCTCCGCCGCCGGCCCCGGCACATACGGCTTGCGCCGCACCACCAGCAGCGCCACGTCGTCGTCCAGGCGCGCGCCGGCGTGGGTGGCCAGGCCGGCGAGGATCTGGCGGGTGAGTTCTGCCGGGCTGGTGGCGGGGCGGCCGGTGAGGAAGCCGGTCAGGTCGAAGAAGCGGCCGGCTTTGTCGCGGGCTTCGGTGGTGCCGTCGGTGTACAGCAGCAGGGTGTCGCCGGGGGCGAAGCGGGCCCAGGCCGGGGCTGAGGCGCTGCCGGGCGGGGAGGCCAGGTCGAACAGGCCCAGGGGCGGGCCGGGTTCGGCCGGGGCCAGGGCGGCGACGCGGCCGTCGCGCATCAGCAGCGGCGGGGGGTGGCCGCAGTTGACCACTTCGACGGTGGGGCGGTCGGGGTCCACCGACAGCAGGACCGCGGTGACGAACTCCTCGGTGCCGGCGGGGCGGCGGGCCAGCATCGCGTGCATGCGGTCGGCGACGCGGGACAGGTCCGGTTCGGTGTAGGCGGCCTCGCGGAACACGCCGAGGACGTCGGCGGCGGCCTCGACGGCGGGCAGGCCTTTGCCGCGGACGTCGCCGATGAGCAGCCGGTCGCCGAAGCGGGTGGACAGTGCCTCGTACAGGTCGCCGCCGATGCGGGCCTCGGCGGCGGCGGCGCGGTAAGCCACGGCGGTGCGGACCTGCGCCAGCTCCGGCGGTACTTCCCGCAGGACCACGTGCTGCGCGGTCTCGGCAACGCTGCGCACGTTCGCCAGCATCCGCGACTGGCGTCCCACCAGTCCCAGGCTGACGCAGCTGACGACGGTCACCACGACGATGGCGCCGATCGCGGCGACCTCGACGTCGCTGCCGACATGCAACGAGTACTCGTACAGCAGCACCGACACGCCGATGGCGGTCAGGGCGTTGGCGATGGTCTGCCACAGCGACCGGGTCAGCAGCGCCGACAGTGCCGGGGCCACCGACAGTGTCGAGGAGAACGTGACGTCTTTGGGGGTGGCCAGGTCGGCGGCGGCGATGATGGCGATGAACAGGTACGGCACCAGCCGCTGCGGCCACGTGGCGTGCGACGGCGTGACCGTCACCGGGGTGCCGACGCCGGCGCCGGCCGGGTCGCCGGGCAGCGCGGCCGTGGACACGGCGATGTCACGCCGGGAGTCCGGGCGGCGGAGCCAAACCATCGTCACGTTTCCAAGGAGGGTCGCAGGAGAGAGGGTCGTGGGAGAGTCGAAGTCGAAGGAGTGTCGGTGGCACGCTGCGATGACGCGGCTGCCGCGGTCGGGTCGGGGCTACTCAGCGATTCTCGCTGCTGTCCGGTGCGATCAGCGGATCACGGCCCGCCTCGGCGCGGCGCGCCACGCTGCGCCGAACGCGGGACCCGCACCGAGCGCCGACAGCGGCCGACGTCAGATGCCGGGCACCAGCGGCGTCCCGCTGGCCGCTACAGCTCGAGGTCCACCACCACCGGCGCATGATCGGAAGCCCCCTTGCCCTTGCGCTCCTCCCGGTCCACGAACGCGTCGCTCACCGCACCGGCGAACGCCTTGTTCCCGAACACCAGGTCGATGCGCATGCCGTTGTTCTTCGGGAACGCCAACTGCCGGTAGTCCCAGTACGTGTACGGCTTGTCGTACTTCAACGCCCGCGGCAGCACCTCGACCAGGCCGTGTCCGGCCAGATCCGCCAGCTTCTCCCGCTCGGCCGGCGTCACGTGCGTGGACTCGGTGAACAGCGACATGTCCCACACGTCGGCATCGGTCGGGGCGATGTTGAAGTCCCCCAGCACCGCGTACGGGACGTCGGCGCGCGCCGCGTCGGCGGCGAACGCGGTCAGCGAGTCCAGCCAGGCGAGTTTGTAGTCGAAGTGCGGATGCCCGAGCTCCCGGCCGTTGGGCACGTAGACGCTGGTGACGCGCACGCCGCCGCAGGTGGCGGTCAGCGCCCGCGGTTCGGTGACGCCGTCGAAGTCCGGCAGGCCCGGCCATCCGCGCTGCACGTCGGCGATGGGGTGCCGGGACAGGATCGCCACGCCGTTCCAGCGGCCGGTGCCCCAGGTCGCGGCCTGGTAGCCGAGTTCGGCGAGCTGCTCGGCCGGGAAGGCCTCGTCGGTGGTTTTCAGCTCCTGCAGGCACAGCACGTCGGGTCTGGCTGTGCCGAGCCAGCCGGTCAGACGGTCGACCCGCGCCGTCACCGAGTTCACGTTCCATGTCGCCACCCGCAGCACCATGCCGGACAGCTTATGGGTCAGCGGGTCACAGGCCGAACTTCGCGCCGCGGACGGCGGCCACGGCCTGCTCCTGGCCGTCGATGGCGACGACCGAGTGGCCTTGGCGCCCGGACATGAACATCACCAGTTCGCCCGGCTCCCCGGTGACCGTCACCACCGGCGTGCCCTTGTGCGCCACCGCGGTCTGCCCGTCGGGGCGGCGCAGCACCAGCCCGGCCGGCGCGCGCCGGCCGGCCAGCCGGGCCAGGCCGGCGGCCCGCTTCCACAGGGCTTCGGTGAGGTCGGTGTCGAGCAGGCGTGGTTCCCAGCCGGGCTTGGCGCGGCGTACGTCTTCGCAGTGCACGAAGAACTCCACGACGTTGGCGGCTTCGTCGACGGGGGCGAGGCCGAACAGGGAGCGGCGGGAGGGTCCTTCGGTGACCATCTGCAGGAGTTCGGTCCAGGGCCGGGCGGCGTATTCGGCCTGGACCCGGGCCAGCCGCGGGGCGAGGGCTTTCATCATGATGCCGCCGGCGGCGTCGACGCGCCGTTCCCGGACCACGACGTGCGCCGCCAGGTCCCGCGTGGTCCAGCCTTCGCACAGGGTCGGGGCGTCGGGGCCGGCTTCGGTGAGGGCTTGGGCGAGGTGGGCGCGTTCGGCGCGTGCGTGGGTTCCCATGGGGCCAGCGTAGGGGTGGGCCGGGGTGCGGGGGCCGGTGATGCGTGAGACGGCGTGGCCGTAACGCGCCTTGGCGAGCATCACGATGCAAGATAGTTGTATGGGTACTAATACCACCGTCGCATCCGTATTCAGGCCCCTGCTCACGGCCGCGCTGGGCACGATCCCCCCGCCGGTCCGGTTCGAGTTCTGGGACGGGAGTTCGCTGACGCCGCGCGCGGGGGACACGGTCGGTGCCGTGGTCGTGCGGTCGCCGGACGCGTTGGCGCACATGGTGTGGGCGCCTGGGGAGTTGGGGCTGGTCCGGGCGTATGTGTCCGGGGAGTTGGATTTCAGCGGGGACATCTTCACCGTGCTGCGCTCGTTGCAGTCCGGTGCGCCGCGCGATGCCCGGCTGGGGGCGGATGCGGCGGTGAAGGCGTTGGGGGCGGCGGCGCGGGTGGGGGCGCTGCGGCGGCGGCCGGGGCCTCCGGAGCAGGAGGCGCATCAGCGGGGCCGGCTGCACAGCAAGCGCCGGGATTCCGAGGCGATCAGCCATCACTATGACGTCGGCAACGAGTTCTACGAGCTGGTGCTCGGGGAGTCGTTGACGTATTCGTGCGCGCGGTTCGTCTCCCCCGGCGATGACGGGCGTTCCGGGCCGGACGCGTCGATGCCGCTGGCTGACGCGCAGGCGGCCAAGCATGATCTGATCTGTCGCAAGCTGGGGCTGGACCGGGGTCCGGGGATGCGGCTGCTGGATGTGGGCTGCGGCTGGGGGTCGATGGCGATCCATGCCGCGACGCACTACGGTGCGCGGGTCGTCGGTATCACCATCAGTGCCGCGCAGGCGGATCTGGCGCGTAAGAGGGTGGCGGCGGCCGGGGTGGGCGATCAGGTGGAGATCCGGTTGCAGGACTACCGGGATATGGCCGGGGAGCGGTTCGACGCGGTCTCCTCCATCGGCATGTTCGAACATGTCGGTGCCGAGCGTGCCGGGCAGTACTTCGACACGTTGTTCGCGCTGCTGGGTCCGGGCGGGCGGCTGCTGAACCACGCGATCTCCAGTCCTGGCGGGTCCCGGATCAGCGGCCGCAGCTTCATCGGCCGGTACGTGTTCCCCGACGGGGAGCTGCTCGATGCCGGGGTGACGGCGCAGTTGATGCAGCGTGCCGGGTTCGAGCTGCGGGACGTGGAGGCGCTGCGGGAGCATTACGCGCTGACGCTGCGTGCGTGGGTGAAGAACCTTCAGGACGACTGGAGCCGGGCCGTGGACCTGGTCGGTGTGGGCCGGGCCCGGGTGTGGCTGCTGTACATGGCGGGCTCCGCCCTCGGGTTCGAGGACGGCGGTATCGGTATCCATCAGGTGCTGGGCGTGGTGCCGGAGGCATCGGGCGAGGCCGGGATGCCGGCGTCGCGGCGCGCCTGGATGTGACATGCGGTGACATGCGTTGGTGGTGCCGGCTGCCGGCACCACCAACGTGGCTCAGTCGTGGCCCAGTCGTGGCTCAGTGGCTCAGTGTCCTTGGGGCCGGGTGTACCAGAACGCGATGTCGTACAGGGTTTTGGTGCCGGTGGGCCGTTTCACGATCTGCTGCTGGTCCTGCATGGTGCTCAGCGCGACGGCTTTCTTCACGGCGGTGTCCACGAAGCCCAGGGCGCGCAGCGGGTCGGCGCTGGAGGCGGCGATGACCGGGGTCCGTCCGGCGGCGGTGATGCCGGCGGTGACGTGGGCCAGTTTCGTGGCGTCGGCGTCGGACAGCAGTGCGACGGGGACCTGGCACTGGTTGCGGATGGTGGCCATCCACTGTCCGCTCATCGGGTCGACCAGCACCACGGAGTCTTTGCTCGGCGACAGGGCCCGGCACACGGTCCGGGTGGCCGCGACCTCGCCGAGTTCGGTGCGTTTGGCCGCGACCGGGGCGGTGGCGGCGGCGGCCGGAACGACGAACAGCACCGACATCACCGCTGCCCCGACGGCTGTGACCGCGACGGGGGTGAGCAGGCGGCGGCTGCCGGTGGCGGTGCGTTGGCGGCTGCGGACCTTCTCGGCGACGGCGCGGGTGGCGGCCGAGGCCGTCCACACCGCCATCAGGATCACCCCGGGCAGCACGACGGTGACCAGGCGCCGGTCTGCGTAGGGGTGGTCGGGGGTGATGGAGGGACGCCACAGTTGAAGCGCTGCCGACAGCACGTACACCGGCAGCGCCGCGGCCCAGCGCAGCTCGCGGCCGTGCAGCACCCGCCAGGTGAGCACGACCGCGCCGGCCAGGGCGGCGGCCAGCAGCGGCCAGCCGACGTACCAGGACACCCAGCGCAGTGACTGCTCGGCGTAGGTGCGGGAGCCGTCCGGGGCCAGACCGGCCCAGGTTTGCAGGGAGATCAGGTACTGGCCGGACGGGGAGTTGGCGTCGCCGCGCGCGGTACTGACGTAGGGCCGCACCAGCAGCGCCACGCCGATCAGCGCGGCGGCCGAGGCGCCGGCGGCCGGCACCAGACGCCACAGCGCCTGCGGTATTCCGCGGCGGCGGATCCATGCCGCGGCGGCCAGACACACCAGGCATGACAGGGCCAGGGCGGCGGTGGCCAGTTTCACCGACGAGGCGTTGGTCTTCACGTACGGCCAGCTCAGGAAGCGGGCGTCGAGCAGGCCCAGGGCCAGTCCGGCGAACGCCCCGGCCAGCCAGGGGCCGATGCCGTTGCGGCGGGTCGCCCACAGCCAGGCCGCCACCGGCATCAGCAGCGCCATGTCCAGCAGCAGGTCCAGCCGGACCAGTTCGCCGACGCCCAGCACGAGCCCGGCGATGAACGCGAACGGCCACGGGAGTGCGGCGCCGGCCGGGGTGCCGACAGGGGTGCCGACCGGAGCATTGGTCGGGGTGCCGGCTGCGGCTCCGCTGATGTCTGCTCCCCCGGTGGTGGTACCAGCGTCCGCGGCGGTCCCGGCGGTGATGATCTCACCGAGCAGCAGTACCGCCGCCCCGAGCAGCAGCAGCGCCGGCATCTCGGAGAAGGTGGTCTGCGAGTTCTTCAGCACCGGGAACGCCACGGCCGTCACCAGCGCCGCCAGCGGTGCCCACCGCGGGCCGGCCAGCCGTGCCGCGAGCCCGGCCAGTGCCAGGATCGCCGCGGCCCCGACCAGCGCCGGCATCACCAGCTCCCCCGACCAGCCGCCGATCCACCAGCCGGCGGCGACCATCGTCGGCCAGCCCGTCATGAACTGCGGCACCAGGTGTGACCCGACCCGGTAGAACGCCGGGCTGTCATAGGTCACCAGCGAGGAGGAATCTCCGAAAGCCCCCGTCGGCACGGGCCGGTCCAAACCGCCGTTATGGGCCAGCAAATAGCCGATTTGTGCATATGAGCCGTTGTCCCGATGCAGAACCACCTGCTCGCTGTGGGTGGCAGCGGCGAACAGCAGGAAAGCGGCCGCGATGAGCACGGTGGCGGCCACCGGCCACCAGGGGGTGCGCAGTGTGGCCGCGGCCCGCAGCACCGGCGGCAGCCCGAACCGCAGCAGCACCGCCGCCAGCACCGCGAACAGCGGCAGTGCCGTGTATATGCGGAACTGGCCGACCCACACCAGCGGGAACGTGGCGACCAGCCATGCGGTGACCAGCAGCGCGGGCACGGTCGCCAGGGATATGAGCACCGTGCTGGGCGTGAGGGCGGGTGCGAGGTCGCGTCGTGCACGGACGTACGCGGCGGCGTCGGTGACCAGACTCAAAGATCCTCATCCGGGTGTGGGAACAAAACGCGGGCAATTCTATGAGCATTGAGCTAAGCGCAATGTGAAGAAGGAACAGCCTACGGCCTGCATTACTTGTGATTGCAGTGGCGCCGCCAGTCGCACCCGGACCTGGTCTTGCCCCGCAAAGGCTACCAATTGACGCGAACATATATTTGCGCAGCCGAGCATACTTCATCGGCGGGCAAACGCTTTGAGGGAGCCCGCGCCCGCGTGGCTCCCTCAAAGCTGCTCAGTGTTGCTCAGTGTTGCTAGGCGCCGCTCAGCGCTGCTCGGTGCTGCTCAGTCCGGCTGTCCCGCCGGGGGCGGTGTGTCGCCGGGCTGGATGTGCGGGATGGGGTCGGTCGGTTCCACGCCCATTTTTCCGGCGCGGAAGTCGGCGAGGGCCTGGCGGATTTCGTCTTCGGTGTTCATGACGAACGGGCCGTAGTGCACTACTGGTTCGCGGATGGGCTCACCGCCTAGGACGATGACGTCCATGGTGGGGTGGCGTCCCTCCTGCTGCTGGTCGGCGGTGATGACGATGGTGTCGCCGGTGCCCAAGACCGCGGCCTGTGCGGTTTTGATGGGGCGGTCGGCGGCGCCGACGGTGCCGTGGCCGTTGAGCACGTACACCAGGGCGTTGAAGTCTTTGCGCCACGGCAGTTCCACCCGCGCGCCTGGTGTGATGGACAGGTGTGCCAGGGTGATCGGGGTGTGGGTGACGCCGGGGCCTTCGATGCCGTCGATGCCGCCGGCGATGACCCGGAC